>JALDYH010000066.1:0-19998 GCA_032154175.1 Sphingopyxis sp.
AAGGGCCACCCGAGGGTGGCCCGTGAAAGTTTTGGGAGAGGATGCCTAAAAGGCATGCTCATATTGCACTGCAACAAAATTGGTGCAACTGCGAAATAAGCATCTGCTATTGCATTTTTTGCAATCGAGAACGCTCTCATGTATCATCCGGTGCAATCCGCACCCTCTCGCAAATTGTCGCAACATCGCCTAAATTGGGGACATGGGAATGTTCAACAAGATGGATGTCGGCGGCGGCCTCTCCGATTTCTGGGCTTATGTCCGCGAACCCCGCCCTCACCGCTGGGCGATATGGGGGGTTGCACTGGCACTCACCTGGCTGATTTTCACCGGGGTCGAAAAATATCTGATCCCCTATGAAAAGCCCAAGGAGCAGATCATCTATTTCGAGAATTGGAACGCGAACCGCAGCGCCGCCGAAATCCGGGCCGACTGGGTCGCGCGCGCCAAGGAAACGACACTGCACAACGCCCGGAAGCGCGCCGAATATCAGCGCTTCGCCGACAGCCTCGGCATCGAATATGATTCGGCCGAAGCCGACAAGGTGACGCGCGAGACATTGGGCGAGGAAGCAGCGGCGGCGGCGAAGAAAAAGCCCGCGCCGGTGCAGACGCGCTCGACGCTTGCCGAACGCGCGGCGCGCGGCGCGCAGCCTGAAACCGCCGACTGACCTTATGCAGCAATCGCCGACCGACGCCGACTGGATGGCGGTCGCCATCGCGCTGTCGCGGCGCGGTCGGCCAGCCTCGTCTCCCAATCCCAACGTCGGCTGCCTGCTCGTCAAGGAGCGCAAGCTGGTCGCGCGCGGTTGGACCCAACCGGGTGGGCGTCCGCATGCCGAGGCGATGGCGCTCGCGGCGGCGGGCGACGACGCGCAAGAAGCGACCGCCTATGTCACGCTCGAACCCTGCGCCCATGCCAGCCCTCGCGGCCCGGCGTGCAGCGATTCGCTGATTGCTGCCGGCATCGCGCGCGTCGTCATCGCGGCGCAGGATCCCGATCCGCGCACCGACGGCAAAGGCATCGCGCGGCTACAGGCGGCCGGGATCGAGGTCGTATTCAACGTGGCTCCCGCCGCCGCCCGCGCCGCGATGGCGCCTTGGTGGACCCGGCGGACCGACGGGCGGCCGTTTGTCACGCTCAAGCTCGCCACGTCGCTCGACGGCTGTATCGCGATGGCCGACGGGTCGAGCCGCTGGATCACCGGGGCACGGGCCCGCGCGCACGGACATCTCGAGCGCGCGGGCCATCAGGCGATTCTCGTTGGGCGCGGGACGCTCGAGGCCGATGCGCCGCAACTCGATGTCCGGCTGCCGAGGCTCGAAGGCCGCAGCCCGGACAGGCTGCTGCTCACCCGGGGCGAAGCGCCCGAGGGATGGAGCGCCGTCGCCTCGCCCGAAGCCATCGATGACGTCGATTCGGTTCTGGTCGAAGGCGGCTCCGGCGCGGCATCGGCGTTCCTCGCGGCCGATCGCGTCGACCGCCTGCTCCTCTATCGCGCACCGATTCTGATCGGCAATGGCCGTTCGGTGCTTCGTGATATCGGCCTTACCGACCTGGCCGACGCGCACGGCCGGTGGCGCCTGAGCGACAGTCGCCTGCTTGGCAGCGACCGGCTCGAGGTCTACGAGCGCATCAGGACAAATTGAGGAACCCCATGTTCACCGGCATCATCACCGACATCGGCACCATCCGCAGCCGCGAGGAGCGCGGCGATACGCGGCTCGTCATCGACACCGCCTATGATATCGACAGCATCGACATCGGTGCTTCGATCGCCTGCTCGGGCGCATGCCTTACCGTCGTCGAAAAGGGCGTGGACGAAGGCAGCAACGGTCCCGCCGGCTGGTTCGCGATCGACGCGAGCGGCGAGACGCTCGCGCGCACCGCGCCGGGGATGTGGGATCGAGGCCGCCGGTTGAACCTCGAACGCGCGCTCAAGATCGGCGACGAACTGGGCGGGCATATCGTCACCGGCCATGTCGATGACATCGGCCGCATCGTGTCGGTCGAGCCGGCAGGCGACAGCGTCACCGTCACCGTCGCCGCGCCCGCATCGCTCGCCCCGCATATCGCGCCCAAGGGCTCGATCACCGTCGACGGCGTCTCGCTGACGGTGAACGGGGTGACCGACCAACCGGACGGCGAGGCGCATTTCACGCTCAATATCATCCCGCACACGCAGGAGATGACGACCCTCGACGAAGCGGTTGCCGGACGCCCGGTGAATCTCGAGATCGATGTCCTCGCGCGCTATCTCGCGCGGATGCAGGCGCACGGACAGGAACGACGCTGACAGGCAGGGAGCGGGCAAGGCGAATGACAAAGGGGATACGAGGGTCTTGCCTGTGCGGCGGCATCCGCTTTGAAATCGACGGCGAAGTCGGACCCGCCGGCCAATGTCATTGTTCCAAATGTCGCAAGGTGTCAGGCACCGACGGCAATGCCGTTTTCCGTGCGTCGGCGGCCGCCTTTCGCTGGCTGGCGGGGGAAGATTTGATTCAGCGCTTCGCCGTTCCCGATGGCGGCGGCTGGGCCTCGCATTTCTGCCGGCAATGTGGCAGCCCCGTGCCTCTTCGCGGTAACGATGGCGCTCTTTTCTTTGTGCCAGCGGGTTTGCTCGACGACGATCCAGGCTTCCGCGGCTATGCCGCCCATATTTTCGCTGGCTCCAAAGCACCCTGGGTTTGCATTGCCGATTCGGCGCCGCAATATGAAGCCGGCTTTGGTTCGATGCGGATCGATCGCGCCTAACCCTCGCCCCACCCCGCCGCGAGTTCGGGGTCGGCGGCCAACATCGAGCGCCGCATTGCGAGCCGCCCGATCCTAAGCAGTTCGGCCTTGCGCCGCGCCGGCGCGAGATTGCACGAGGCGGCTTCGCGCACGACCGCTGCGCCATAGCGGTCGGCGACGATCAGCCCCGATGTTTCGCGGCGATAGCCCTCGGTCTCGAGGATCGCGGGATCGAGCCCCGGGGCGAGCGCCCAGTAGAAGCGGTCGCACCAGTCGCAATAGTCGGGCCATTTGCCGTCGCCGTGCAGGTCGGCGCGGCTGACCTTGATCTCGACGATCGTGATATTGCCTCTGGTGTCGATCGCGGTGAGATCGGTGCGCCGCCCGTTGGGCAGCGGTACTTCGGGGATCGCGACCAGCCCGGCCTGCGCGAACAGCCGGCACACGCCGCGCGCGACATCCGCGGCGGTGATCGGGTCGGTCATCGCTTAAAATCCGTCCTCAGAACGGGACGTCGTCGTCCAGATCGTCGTCGAAGGGCGGACGTCCGCCGCCGCTCGAACCACCCCCGAAGCCGCCACCGGACGATCCACCCGATGATCCGCCGCCGCCCTGGTTCCAGCCGCCGCCCGAGCCACCGCCCGACGAACCACCGCTCCAGTCATCGCCGCCGCTGCTACCGCCGCGCGAGCCGCCACCGCCGCCCGGCGCGCCATCGAGCATGGTCAGCGTGCCGCCCATACCGGCGATCACGATCTCGGTCGTATATTTGTCGTTGCCGTCGCGGTCCTGCCATTTGCGCGTGCGCAGGCTACCCTCGATATAGACCTTCGAGCCTTTTTTCAGATACCGCTCGACGACGCCGATCAGCCCTTCGCCGTTGATCACGACCTGATGCCATTCGGTGCGCTCCTTGCGCTCGCCGGTCATCCGGTCCTTCCATTGTTCGGACGTCGCGATGCGGAGATTCGCGACCTTGCCGCCGTTCTGGAACGACTTGATTTCGGGATCGGCGCCGAGATTACCGATCAAAATTACCTTGTTGACGCTGCCAGCCATTGCCGCTCCGCTCCGCTATAAAGTTGGGAGGATCAGCCGAGTCCGAAGGCGACGGCCGTCCAGTAAGTGATACCTGCAGCGGCATAGGCCAGCAGGAACAAATAGCCAACCATGAACATCGGCCATTTCCAGCCATTGGTCTCGCGGCGGGTGATCGCGATGGTCGAAATACACTGCGGCGCAAAGACGAACCAGGCGAGGAAGGCCAGCGCGGTGGCGAGGCTCCATTTGCCCTGCAACCGTTCGCCGAGCGATTGCGCCATCGCGTCCTCGTCACCGTCGGCGTCGATGGCATTGGCTGTGGCCATCGCCGACACCGCAACCTCGCGGGCGGCCATCGCGGGGATCAGCGCGAGCGCGATGTCGTGGTTGAAACCGATCGGCGCGACGACGACTTCCAGCCCGCTCGCGATGCGGCCCGCAACGCTATATTCGACCTGGCTTTCGCCTTCCGGCGCTTTCGGGAAGCTAAGCAGCAGCCACAATATGACCGTCGTCATCGCGATGATCGTGCCGGCGCGCCGCAGGAATATCCACGCCCGCTGCCACAGGCCAAGCAATATGTCGCGCCATTGCGGCATCTGGTATCGGGGCATTTCCATCATGAAACCGGCGTTGGTGCCCTTTGCGACGGTACGGCGCAGTGCGTAGGCGACGACGAGCGCGCCAACGATGCCCGCAAGATAGAGACCGAAGAGCACCAGGCCCTGAAGGCCGACCGGCGATCCCGCAACCGTGCGGTTGGGAATGAAGGCGGCGATGATCAACGCATAAACCGGCAGACGTGCCGAACAGGTCATCAGCGGCGCGATCAGGATCGTCGTCAGCCGGTCCTTTTCGTCCGGGATCGCGCGCGTCGCCATGATGCCGGGCACCGCGCAGGCGAAGCTCGACAGGAGGGGGATGAAACCGCGCCCCGACAGTCCTACCTTTCCCATCAGCCCGTCCATCAGAAAGGCGGCGCGCGTCATGTAGCCCGACGCTTCCAGAAGCAGGATGAAGAGGAAGAGTATCAGGATCTGCGGCAGGAAGACGACCACTGCGCCGACCCCCGCGAGCAGTCCCTCGACCACCAGATCGCGCAAGAAGTTCTGGGGAATATTCTCGACCACCCACGTCTGGAGAACGCCAACGAATCCTTCGAGCGCGTCGGCGGGCGGCCCGGCCCATGCGTAGACGGCCTGGAACATCAAGAACATCAGCGCGAGCAGGATGGCCATGCCGGCGACCGGATGCAGTACGATATTGTCGACGCGCTGGGTCCAGCGGCGCACCGGCGTTTCGTTGAGGATCGCGGCGCGCGCGATCGTGCGGGCGCGCTGGTGCAGCGACGCGTCGTTCGCTTCGGCCGGCGCAGCCGCGCCGTACGGCTGGTGCGACTGGATCGCGCCGTCGACGGCCGCGAGCAATTCAGGCAGGCCGCGCTTGCGCACCGCAACCGTGGGCACGACGGGCACGCCCAGCTCTTTCGACAGCCGTTCGGCGTCGAGCGTCAGCCCGTCGCGCTCGGCAAGGTCGAGCATGTTGAGCGCGACGATCGTGGGCAGGCCGAGCGCGAGCAGTTCGAGCGCGAAACAGAGATGATTGTCGAGGTTCGCAGCGTCGACCACGATGATCAGCGCGTCGGGGCGCCTTTCGCCGTCCTGCTTGCCCAGAATCACATCGCGCGTCACCGCTTCGTCAAGGCTGGCGGGGGTCAGGCTGTAGGTGCCGGGCAGGTCGATCAGCGAAATCGGGCGTCCATCGGCGAAACTCGCATGCCCTGCCTTTCGCTCGACGGTGACGCCGGGATAATTGGCGATCTTCTGCCGCGCGCCGGTCAGCGCATTGAACAGGCTCGACTTGCCGGCATTGGGATTGCCGACGAGCGCGATCGAGGGAATGGCGCCGGTCATGCCGCAGGCTCCACTTCGATCGCCGCCGCCTGCCTCGCACGGATGATCACCTTCATCCGTCCAATGGTGAGCGCGAGCGGATCGCGCGAAAAGATACTGCCGCGGTGCAGCGGGGTGACTTCGCATCCCTCCATCAGGCCGAATTCGCGCAGGCGGCGCCCTTCGTCCTCGGACATCGCGGTCCAGTCGATGCGGGCGATCCGCACGGCAACGCCCAGCGGCGCGCGATCCAGCACATTTTCGAGCAAAGCAGTCATTTGCGAGCGATTATCAATATCGATCGCGCGACGCCAGTCCTTTATCGAAACGCGTCAGCGCCCGGGGTAGCGCAACCGCCCGACGAAGCGCGCGAGGCTCGGCCGTTCAATGCTGCGCGCGGCGCGGCGGTACTTCCAGCTTTCGAATCGCATCACCTGGTCGATGCGGCGGGCGAGGAAGGCGCGCGTATCGGCGCGATCCTCGCTCTCGTCGTTCAGGAACACCGCCATCGTCGAGCCATAGACCGCTCCGAGGATCGCGCGCTTGCTGTAATGATTATAATCGGTCGCGGTGTCACCCGCGAGCCGCCACATATGGTCGGCGGCGCGCCAGCCGAGCTTTGCCGCATGAGGTGTATTGGTAGGCAACGCGAGCAGCGCCAACGCGCGGCGCAGCGATTCGCGGTGCGGCGCGAGCAAGTCGATGCGTGTTTCGATCAGCGTCGTGATTCGTTCACGAATCTTCAGCGCAGCGAGTCTCTCGGCGGGCCAGCGCTGTTCCATCTGCGCATCGATACCTGCAAACCATGCGTCGACCATATCGCGGGCGCCACCCGGAAAGGCGAGCCGCGCGAGATCGGGATCGATGCCGACCAGCATCGCGGCGTCATCGAGTGCGGCGGAGCTGAAGCCGTCGAACGCCGCCGACGTCGCAATCAGTGGCGCGAGCGCGGCGCGAATCTCGTCGAGGGTCGGGTCGGCGGGCAGGATGGAAGCCATGGGTTTCAGATAGGCGCCACGCGCCGACTCGGCAACCGAATCAACACAAGCGCGACGCCGACCATCATGCCGCCGAAAATGTCGATGATTGAAAGCGTCTCGCCAAAACCGATCCAGCCGGTCAGCGCGGCGACCGCGGGCTGGATCAGCAGCGTCAGCCCGATTACGAGGGGAGAAAAACGGGGAAGCGACCAGATCATCAGGCCCTGACCGACGATCTGGCTGGTCAGCGCGAGCAGGATGAGGGGTGTCCAGTTCTGCGGCATCACCGCCTCGCCGAGTGCGAGCGCGGTGCCGAGAAGGAGCGGCACGCAGACCGCCGAGGCGATGGCGAGAGCAGTCCAGGGCGCGAGTGTGCCGCGCACGCGCTGCATCAGGATCACATAGCCCGTGTAGAGCACCCCGGCGAGCAGGCTGAGCAGGTCGCCGACGAGGTAATCCGGCGACAGTTCATAGCTTTGTCCCATCAGGATCGCCGAGCCTGCAAAGGCAAGGAATATGGCGACGGCCTGCCAGCCACGCGGCATATCGCGGGTCAGGAAGATACCCCAGATGACCAGCAGCAGGCTGGCGCAATTGCCGAACAGCGTCGCGTTGGCGACCTTGGTTTGCAGGATGCCGAAGTGCCAGGCGGCGAGGTCGAGCGCGAAGAAGATGCCCGCCACCGCGGCGATCAGCACCGCCGGGCGCGGCGGCATCCGTCCGCCGGTCTCTCGCCATGCGAAGATCAACAGCAGCGGCAGCGCAAGCGTCATGCGCCAGAAGGCCGAGGCGGTCGGTCCGGTGTCGGCCATGCGCACGAGCACGGCGCCGAGTGACAGCGCGATATTGCCGCCGAGCAGTGCGGCAAACGCCCAGCGTCCGGCCGCACTACCCGCCGCCAAGGCGTTGTCGATACTGTCCATCTTCGCTGTCATTTAGATTTTCTTTTGCTACGTACCATTGTGCCGGCACCGCTGCGTCCATAGCTTCGCGGGCCATAGCGACGACCGAAGGGGCCGTCGCGAAGAAAGTGAAACGTGGAGGAAACATGGCCGTATCACTATTCGATCCGATCAAACTGGGTGCGATCGACGCTCCGAACCGCATCGTCATGGCGCCGCTGACTCGCGGGCGCGCCGGGCCGGGTTTCGTGCCGAACGAACTAGCGCGCGACTATTATCGCCAGCGGGCTTCGGCGGGACTGATCATCTCCGAAGCCACCGGCATTTCGCAGGAAGGCCTTGGCTGGCCAAGCGCGCCGGGACTGTGGACCGAGGCACAGGTCGAAGGCTGGAAGCCGGTGACCGACGCGGTTCATGCCGCCGGAGGGCGCATCGTTGCGCAGCTCTGGCACATGGGCCGGCTTGTCCATTCGGTGTTCAATGACGGCAAGCAGCCCGTGTCGGCGTCGGCGACGAAGGGTACCGGCCGCGCGCATACGCCGGTGGGCCGCATGGACCTTGAGGAAGCGCGCCCGTTGCGCCTCGACGAAATCCCGCGCGTGATCGCCGATTATGTCAAGGCCGCCGAAAATGCGAAAAGGGCCGGCTTCGACGGTGTGCAGCTGCACGGCGCCAACGGCTATCTGATCGACCAGTTCCTGCGCGACGGATCGAACCTGCGCGACGATGATTATGGCGGTCCGGTCGAGAATCGTATTCGCCTGCTCCGCGAAGTGACCGAGGCCCTGATCGACGTCTGGGGCAAGGACCGCGTCGCGGTGCGCCTGTCGCCCAATGGCGAGACGCAGGGCGTCGACGACAGCGCGCCCGAAAAGCTGTTCCCGGCCGCCGCCGCGGCGCTCGACACTCTCGGCATCGCCTTCCTCGAGCTGCGCGAGCCGGGCCCCGAGGGCACCTTTGGCCGTACCGACGTGCCCAAACAGTCGCCGGCGATCCGTGCGGCATTCAAGGGACCGCTGATCCTCAACAGCGACTATGATGCCGCGCTTGCCGAGGGGGCACTCGCCAGCGGCGCTGCCGATGCAATCGCTTTCGGGCGGCCTTTTATCGGCAATCCTGATCTCGTCGCGCGAATCCAGAGCGGTACCGAATGGACGGCGGACAATCCGCAGACCTGGTATTCGCCGGGTCCCGAGGGTTACACCGACTATCCGGCTCTGGAGACGGCGTAAATTATCCGATCCTCCCCGTTGCGAAGCGACGGGGAGGATTATTTGGCTATCCCCTTTCGGCGAGCGCCTTGTCGACGATCCCGGCGCCGAGCGGCCCGAGAATATTGGCCCCGAAGCGGAACATCACAAATGCGCCGACGAAGAGGATCAGCGGTTCGATAAAGGCGGCAACGATCGCCGCAATCACCAATCCAAAAAACAGGAACATAAAGCCGCCGGTCAGCTCGGCCTGACCTTTGGGGCCAAGTTCGATCGTGCGCGGTCCCTTTGAATCCCACCATTTGGCCGTGACGATCGTCTTTCGGCCGGCCGCTTGCGGTTGGGCCTGCGATCGCTGGGCGACGCGCGCCGGCTGCGGTTGACCCATAATTTTCGCCTTATGGCTCCACGGCTGCTTCCGGTTCATTTCGGCGGCGGCCGCCGTCATGCGATTGTTTGGCGGGCGTGATGGCTCGCGCTGCGGCGTCGGCGCGGCCTCGGCCATTGCTGACGTCGGCTGTTCTGAAGGCGCCCGACGCGCTGCGGGCCGCGCCGGCTCGACCCCCATCTTGCGATCGTGGATTTCCATCCGTTCGGCGGCGCTCAACGGCGTCTGGCCGGTTTCCTTGTCGATCACCACAAGCCGGCCGCCGCGCTCGACGACGGAGAACCGGCTCGGGGGCGGACGATCAACCAATGCCGAATTGTTCCTTCAGGGCCAGCATGGCGAGCGCGGCCTTGGCCGCTTCGCCGCCCTTATCCTTGCGCGTCTTGTCCGCGCGCGCAAGCGCCTGTTCTTCATTCTCGACCGTCAGGATGCCGTTGCCAATGGCGAGGCCGTCGAGCGTCAGCGCCATGATACCGCGCGCGCTCTCGTTCGAGACGACTTCGAAATGATAGGTCTCGCCGCGGATCACGACGCCAAGCGCGACATAGGCATCGTAACGCCCGCTGTCGGCGCCGAGCGAAATCGCCGCTGGCACTTCCAGCGCGCCGGGGACGGTCACCGTATCATGGCTGTGCCCCCCTGCATCAAGCGCGCTGCGCACGCCATCGAGCAACATGTCGTTGAGGTGACTGTAAAAACGGGCTTCGACGATCAGTATATGGGCCATGAATGATTCCTTAGACGACCAGAGTTGATTTCGAAAGCATCAGTGAAAGGATGCCGGTGGTGATGAGCATCGCCGCGGTCAGCGTGCGGGGTGTCACCCGCTCCTTCATCCAGAACCAGGCGATGAGTATCCCGACCAGGATACAAGTCTCGCGGAGCGCGCTGACAATGGCGATCGGCGCATAGCGAAGGGCGACAAGCGTCGATCCAAAGCTGACGACCGCCAGCAGACCGGCCCCGGTGCCTGTCCGCAGGTCCTGCCGCATGCGCGCGAAGGCCGAAGGACCGATCGTCAGACGATATTGAATGACCAGGGCAAGACCGGTCGCGAAGAAAAACCAGCTCAGAAAGGGCAAGATACCGTCGCTGGCGCGCATGCCGCCCGCATCGACTATTGTGTAGGCTGCGGTCAGAAACCCGGCACTGATGGCGGCCGTCAGACCGGCTTGACCGATCCGGGCGCTCCCCGCCAGTGACAATATGCCAAGACTGATGACCATGATGCCTGTGACGGCCAAAGGACTGAGCGCCTCCTGAAACACCAGCAATCCACCCACGCCGGCCACCAGCGGCGCCGTGCCGCGAGCAATTGGAAAGGCTATGGAAAAATCGTTGAGCGTATAGGAACGGGTCAGAACCATCGAATAGATGGTGTGAAGGATCACTGCACCAATCAGCCAGGGCAGAATCCGGGCATCGGGCAGGCCAACAATCAGCAGCGGGATAATCGCCGCCGCTGCCCAGACGGCACCGCACAAGGCGCGAACCGCCGATTGGTCATTGCCCGATTTCAGCATGGCATGGGAGGACGCCGTGGTCAGCGCCGCCACCATCGCAAAGCCGATACCGAGTGACAAACTCACAAAAGGCTCAGCCTTCTCCCGGTATCGATCGTTCACCGACGACCGACAGGCCATAGCCTTCGAGGCCGACGATATTGCTGTGGGTGGGAGTAAGCAGTTCCATCGCGTGAACCCCCAGATCGGCGAGGATCTGCGCGCCGATCCCGTATGTGCGCAGATCCATGCCCCCCGCCGGCGGCGGGGTCGCGTCGGCTTCTGCCGATCCGGGCAAGGGGCGCATCAGCATCACGATCACGCCCGCGCCGGCTTCACCGATCGCGTCCATCGTGCGTTGCAGCCGGCGCTTCTTCGGGCCCGGGCGGCCCATGATGTCGTCGAAGATCGACACCGGATGCATGCGTACCAACGTTGTGCCCTCGGGATCGATCGCGCCCTTCTGGAGCACCAGATTGACGCTACCGTCGATCTTGTTGCGATAGGATTTGAGCCGCCATTCGCCGCCATAATCCGATTCGAACGGATCGTCGGACACGCATTCGACCAGCCGGTCGTTGCGGTGGCGATAGGCGATCAGGTCGGCAATGGTGCCGATCTTCAGCCCGTGGCGCCGCGCAAAGGGAATCAGGTCGTCGAGGCGGGCCATGGTCCCGTCGTCATTCATGATCTCGCAAATCACGCCCGACGGGTTGAGCCCGGCCAGTCGGCTGATGTCGACCGCCGCCTCGGTATGGCCGGCACGCACCAGAACGCCGCCGTCGCGTGCGATCAGCGGGAAGATATGGCCGGGAGTGACGATATCGTCGCGACTTTTGGCGCCGTCGATAGCGACCGACACGGTGCGCGCGCGGTCGCCCGCCGAAATGCCGGTGGTGACGCCCTCGCGCGCCTCGATCGAGGTCGTGAAGGCGGTTTCGTGCCGGGTGCCGTTGTTCCGGCTCATCAGTTCGAGTCCCAGTTCCTCGACACGGTGGCGGGTCAGCGTCAGGCAGACGAGGCCGCGGCCGTGCGTCACCATGAAATTGATCGCGTCGGGGGTCGCCATTTGCGCCGGGATGACAAGGTCGCCCTCATTCTCGCGGTCTTCGTCGTCGACGAGGATGAACATACGGCCGTTGCGCGCCTCGGCAATGATCTCTTCGGGGCTGGCCATCGGCGACAGGTCGCTGCCGTTCGCGAGCCAGTTTTCGAGCTTGCGCAGCGTCTCGGCGGTGGGGTTCCAGCCGGGCGAGTCGAGATCGCGCAAGCTGTTGGCATGAAGACCCGCGGCGCGTGCGAGGCCCGAACGGGACATGGTCCCGTCGTCGACGATGGCGCGGATGCGATCGATGAGCTGTGATGACATGGCGCTCATGTCTCACATTAAAATGTGATTGTCAATCAAGATATCACATTAAGAGGATCAATTGGGGCCGAAAGTCGGCCCGAATTCGCGCTTCGGCGCATCGGCCTTGGCGTTGAGCAGTGCGAGAAGCTGGCCCGAGCGGTCATCGCGCTTGGCATAGTCGCGCGCCGACATGCCGGCGACATGGTCAGCCTTGTCGGGGTTCGCGCCGCGCCGCACGAGCAAGCTGACCATGCTGCTGTTCTTGGCCTGCACCGCCAGGATCAGCGCGGTTTCGCCGCGCCGGTTGCTCTGGTCGATCGGTGCCTTCATCTGGAGCAGTTCGTCGGCGCCGTCGGTAAAATTGAGCAGGGCGGTGTGCATCAGCGGTGTCACGCCCTGGCGGTCACCGATCGACGGATCGGCGCCCTTGGCGAGAAGGAAACGCAGCCAGCTGATGTCGCGGCGCTTGGCGACGATGATCAGCGCCGTTTGGCCATTGTCGGGGTTTCGGGTGTTGATGAACGACGGATCGTCCTTCAACGCGTCGGTGGCCTTCGTGCCGTCGCGGCTTTCGACCGCTTGCAGAAAAGCATAGCCGCCGCGAAACTGCGCCTGTGCGGGGCTGGTCAGCAGGCCCGCCGCTGCAACCAGCGCGGCGAGGAACGTGGCAAAGCGAAATTCCGCGCGGCGAAACATGACTGGCGACCCCTGGGGCAATTTGTCCGCCGCTCACGCGACGACAATGGTTGATTTTCCGCGGCTAGCCGACCAAGGCTGGCTACATGATGAATATCGCAAATATGGGACAAAGGCTCGTCCGTGCAAGCCTGATGATCGCTTTTGGCGCCGCGCTTGCGGGGTGCAGTGGCGGCGCCGACGCGCCCCCCGCCAAACCACCGCTCGAAGGCGCGCGCATCGGCGGCCCCTTCACGCTCACCGACCAGAACGGCAAGGCGGTCCGCGACACGGATTTCGCTGGAAAATATCGCCTCGTCTATTTTGGCTACAGCTTCTGCCCCGACATCTGCCCGGTCGATTTGCAAAAGCTGATGCGCGGCCTGTCGCAGTTCGAAAAGACCGATGCCGCGCGCGGCGCGAAGGTCGCGCCGCTGTTCATCACGGTCGACCCCGCGCGCGACACGCCCGAGGCACTGAAGCCCTTTGTTGCGCGCTATCATCCGCGCCTTCTGGGCCTCACGGGCACCCCCGAACAGATCGCGGCGGTCGCGAAGGCCTATGTCGTGACGTACAACAAGGTCGAGGGATCGGCACCCGACCGGTATCTGATGGCGCATAGCCAGCTTGCGTTCCTGATGGACCCCGCCGGCAAGCCCGTCGCGCTCCTGCCGCTCGACGACCCGTCGTCCGACGTCGATGAAGGCGCGCCCGACAAGGTCGCCGCCGAACTGGCGAAATGGGTCAAGTGATGGCACGGGAGGTGCAACCCTTTTGGGAAGCGCCGCTCGCCAGTCTCGACGCCGGGCAGTGGGAAGCGCTCTGCGACGGCTGCGGCAAATGCTGTTTGCACAAGCTGGAGGATGAGGACACCGGCCGCATTTACCCGACCAATGTCGCGTGCCGCCTGCTCGACCTGACGACCGCGCGTTGCGGCGATTACAAGCGCCGCCGTCGCCATGTTCCCGATTGCCTGACGCTGACCAAGGCCAAGGTCGCCGACATCGAATGGCTGCCGCAAAGCTGCGCCTATCGGTTGCGCGCCGAGGGCGAACCGTTGCCCGACTGGCACTATCTCGTCTGCGGCGACCGCGACGCCGTGCACCGCGCGGGCCAGTCGATCGTCGGCTGGACGGTCGGCGAGGATATGGCCGGGCCGCTGGAAAATCATCTTGTCGAACGCATCGTCTGATTTCGCCCCCGAAGGCCCGCATATCCGGGTCGGCGACGAGACGTGGCCGGTGCGCGTCGTCCGCCACGCGCAGTCGCGCCGCTACCGCCTCGTCTTCGATGCCGCACGCGGCGAATTGCGGCTGACCGTACCGCGGCGCACCAATGAGCGAGCGGCGCTGAAATGGGCGGGCGAACAGCAGGCCTGGCTGATCGAACAGGTCGGCAAGGCGGTCTTGCCCGTCATCGTCGGGCCGGGCGCGTCGATCCCGTTCCTTGGCCTCGATCGCCGTATCGACTGGACGCCGGCGGCGCCGCGCGCGATCCGGGTCGAGGGCGATGCCATCCATGTCGGCGGCCCTGCCGAAGGCGTCGGTCGCCGTATCGAACGGTGGCTGAAAGGACAGGCGCTCGACCTGATGGAGCGCGAAAGCCATGAAATTGCGGCTGGAGCGGGACTTGTCGTCGGTCGCGTGGGAGTGGGCGATCCGCGCAGCCGCTGGGGCAGCTGCACGCACGATGGCGACCTTCGCTACAGCTGGCGGCTTGTGATGGCGCCGGGCCATGTCCGCCGCGCAACCGTGGCGCACGAGGTCGCGCACCTCCGGCATATGGACCATGGACCCGCTTTCCACGCGCTCGTCGACGAATTGCACGATGGCGATGTCGCCGCGGCGCGCAGCTGGCTGCGCCGCGAAGGCCGCTCACTCCACCGTTACCGCTTCGCGGCCTGAGTCCTAGTTGGAATCGTCCGATTGCGGTTGCGGTTGCGATCGGGACGGAGGCGTTCTGACGGCTGGCAGCGCGGCCTTGGGCGGAGCGCCATTTTTCGGCACCGCATCGGCTGGCGGCCGGCGGCCGGTCTGCTCCTCGATCCATTGCTGGTCGAGCACCGGCCCGTCCTCGGTCGGCGGCGTCGGCCCCGGGGTTTCGGGTGGCCGGCCGTCATAGGGTAGTTCGATCGGCATGCCATTGTCGTCGACCAGCCCGTCTTCGCCCGGCTCGCCCATATAGGCCTCGCCCTCGTCCTCGAGCTGCCATTCGGGTAGCACGACTTCGGTGTCGAACTGCTCGACCGGGCGCCGCGCGACCGCGACGCGCATATAATCGGCAAAGGCCCTGGCCGGCGCGCGACCACCCTGCAACCCGCCGACGGGCTTCGCGTCGTCGCGGCCCATCCACACGCCGGTCGTGATGCCGCTCGAAAAGCCGAGGAACCAGCCGTCCTTGTTGCTCGATGTCGTCCCGGTCTTGCCCGCGACAGGACGGCCGATCTGGGCCGCCTTGCCGGTTCCGGTGTTGACCGCGGTCTGGAGGAGGTCGGTGATACCCGCCGCGACCCAATGGTCGACGAGCGTATTCCCGCGTGTCGCGGGGCGCTGATAGAGAAGATCGCCGTTCGCCGTCGTCACCTTGGTGATGCCATAGGGCTGCACCGACACGCCGCCGCGCGACACCGCGGCAAAGGCCGTCGTCATGTCGATCACGCGAACTTCGGCGCTGCCCAGCACCATCGACGGATGGGTGTTGACCGGCGTCGTGATGCCGAACCGACGCGCCATGTTGGCGACCGCCGAGAAGCCAACTTCGTCGCCGAGCTTCGCCGCCACGGTGTTGACCGAATAGGCGAAGGCGGAGCGGAGATCCATCGTACCCGAAAAGCGGCCCGACGAATTGCGCGGCGACCAGCCGTTGATCGTTACCGGCTCGTCGACCACCTGGTCGCCGACCTTATAGCCCGCCTCGAGCGCGGCCATATAAACGAACAGCTTCCACGCCGAACCCGGCTGGCGCAGCGCCTGCGTCGCGCGATTATAATTGGACGCGACATAATCAGTACCGCCGACCATCGCGCGCACCGCACCGTCGCGGTCGAGCGACACGAGCGCGCCCTGCACGCCTTTCGGCGTGTTGGCCTGGATCGATGCGGTCGCCGCGCGCTGCATGCCGAGGTCGATAGTGGTATAGACGTCCAAGGCTTCGCTGCCCTCGTCGATCAGCATATCGAGCTGCGGCAACGCCCAGTCGCTGAAATAGCGTGCGCTATTCTGCCCGGTTTCCTTTGCGAGCTGGACATTGGCGGGCTCGGCGCTGTCGGCCTGCGCCTGGGTGATCACGCCGGCGTCGACCATGACGCTCAGCACGACCCCGGCGCGCCCGAGCGCGGCCTGCGCGTCGGCGGTCGGCGAATAGCGCGACGGCGCCTTGACGAGCCCCGCTACCACCGCCGCCTCGGACAGCGACATTTCGGTCGCGCTATGGCCAAAGAAGCTGTTCGACGCGGCATCGATGCCATAGCTGCCGCCGCCAAAATAGACTTTGTTCAGATAGAGTTCGAGGATCTGATCCTTGGAGAATTTCCATTCGAGCGCGAAGGCTAGGATCATCTCGCGTGCCTTGCGCTTGAAGTCATAGCTGTTCGACAGGAAGATATTGCGCGCGAGCTGCTGGGTGATCGTCGATGCGCCCTGCAGACGCCGGCCGCTGCCGCGATTCTGGACCGCGACCGCCGCCGCGCGCACCATACCCACGGGGTCGAGTCCCGGATGATAGCGAAAGCGCCGGTCCTCGACCGCGACCATCGCGTCCTGCATCACCTGCGGGGTTTCGCGCAGGGTCAACCAGCGGCCGTAGTTCGGCCCGAGCGACAGGAATACGGTGCCGTCGGCGGCGCGGACGCGGATCGTCTGTCCGGCGGGCGATTTCTTGAGCTCTTCGAAGCTCGGCATGCGCTGCACCGCGATGCCAACCGCCACCGCCAGCGCGACGAGGCCGACAACTGCGAGGCCGAGGCCCCAGCGGAAGGCGCGGCGCAGCCACACGCGCCAGCGCGGCGGCGAACCGCCGGGCGTGCCGCTACGCTTGCTGGACGATGACGATTTATTCGACGAAGCCTGTCTTTCACGGCGCAAAGCCGATGTTCCTTCCCTCACTGCGCCCCTGATGCGTCAGTCCGGGAAGGGGGTTTCAGTCCTTGCCGGTTGACGCCTCATCCTGCCCGCGACCTTCGAAGTCAAGCGCCGCGCTGTTGATACAATAGCGCAGCCCCGTCGGTCCGGGGCCATCGGGAAAGACATGGCCGAGGTGGCCTTCGCATTTGGCGCAGCGCACTTCGGTGCGGACCATCCCGTGGCTGGTGTCGGTCAGCTCCTTGACCGCGCTGCCGGCCGCGGGCGCGGTATAGCTCGGCCAGCCCGACCCGCTATCGAACTTGGTGCGACTGTCGAACAGCGGCTCGCCACATCCGGCGCAGCGGTACGTGCCATCGCCCTTGTGATCGGTATATTTGCCGGTGAAGGCGCGCTCGGTGCCGCCTTCGCGCAGCACATGGTGCGCCATCGGATCGAGTGGCTTGGTGGCGGTCTTTTCGATTTTCGGATCGGTCATGGAGAATCTCCTTCGGATGAGCCGGTTTCGGGTCATCACTGTTGGTCATAATATCGGCGCGCCGCCGCTTGATCGCAAGGGGCGGTCAGCGGGGGTCGATTCGCGTAGCCCGCGACATCATTCGCACCAGCGAAGGGAAAAGTGACGCCATACCGATCATGACTCGCGCCGCGCGCCGATTTTCTCCCGTCCGCCAGACAAGGTTCGCGAGCGCGAAAGGGCGCTCCATTTGTACGGCAAGGCGTTGCTGAAAGCCGGGCGCCGCGTCGTCGCCCCCGTGACGCCACGCCGCCACCGCGGCATCGGCGCTGGCAAACGCCAGCCCCATGCCCTCTCCCGCAAGGCTCGGGATCACACCCGCCTGGTCGCCGAGCCGGAACAGGCCCGGCACGGTATCGCGCGTGCGCCAGCCATAGGGAACATGTCCGATCGCGTCGACGCTCCGCGACCAGTCGGCGCAGGCCAAACGTTCGCCAAGGTACGGAAGAGCATTCCCCAGCGCGTGCAACAGCGCCGCGGGGTCACCTCCCGCTTCGTCGAGCCGCGACTTGTGAACCGCGAGGCAAAGATTGCCGCTGCCATCCTCCTGCCGCACCAGCCCCGCATAGCCGCGATCGAACAGATGCAACTCGACCGCATCGCCGACCAGCCGGTCCAGCACCGGATGCGCAGGGAGCCGCAGGCGCAATCCTATCGCCGGATCGGCGCGCTGCCATTCAGCGGGCTCGCGCGCAAAACCGCGAAAACCATGCTTGCCTGCGGCAAGGAAGATGGCAGGGGCAGTCAACGCCCCACCATCGCGCGTCCGAACCGTACCGCTTTCAAGCGCCGTCGCATGCACGCCGCGTTCGAGGCCCGCGCCCGCCGCCACGGCCGTCGCCTGCAAGACGCTGTCGAGCCGGCGGCGCGAAACCCCCATCGCTCCATCGGGCAGCATGGTCTCGCTGCGCCGCTGACCCGCGAACAGGCGCACCGACCGGACCCCCTGTCCGCCGAGCGCCGTGCGATCGATCCCGAGCGCGTCGAGCCGCGCCAGCGACTGCCAGCTCAGGAAGCCGCCGCACAGCGCATCGTCCGTTTCGCGCGCACGTTCGAGCAGCCGTACCTTCGCGCCTGCATGGGCCAGACGGATCGCCGCCGCGGCACCAGCGGGTCCGGCGCCGACGACGATCGCGTCGGTCACCGGATCCGCTCGACGCAGAGGCGATAGGGAAAGCTGCGGAAGATGCGGCATTCGCTCACCGTATCGGGCACCGCGTCGGCAAGCATTGCCCGCCACTCGGCGCGGCGAAAGCTGCGGCCGACCGACAATTGTCCGTCGCGGCGGACGATCGGGTCGACGAACGCCAGCGTCGCAAGTAGCGGATAGCCGGCAAAGGGAAGGCGCCGGCGATGAAGGTCGTTGACCAGCCAGCCGCGCGCACTCTCCTTTTCCATGAAGCGCAGAAACTCGGTGCGCTGTGTCGGCGTCATATGATGAGTGACGAGGCTGGAGAGGATGATGTCCCACCCCTGCCCCGCAAGAGCCCGATAATCGCCCGTGATCAGCCGCGCCCGTTCGCCGAGCCGCGCCGCGGCCACCGCCTCGCTCTTGCGATTGAGGTCGACGCCGACGAGGTCGAGCGCGACCCCGCGCCGCCCACCCCAATGCGCGATCCGCGCGAGCATGTCGCCCGCGCCGAAACCGACATCAAGAATGCGCCACGGCCTTGCCCCGACACCCCGTGCCCGCACCCGATCGAGGAAACCCAGCGTCGGGCGCGGTGCCATCGTCAGACCGTTGATACGCGACAGGTCGGCGAGCACGCGGGCATAGCGTTCGGGCGGCAACTCGGTCGCGTCCATCTCCTCCTCCGCCTCGATTGGCGCGCGAAGGCTGGCGAAGGGGTTCACTACGGCCTCCCGGGCGCGGTGAAATGGATCGCTTCGGCAGCGAGGCCGGGGCCAAAGGCGATCGCCACTCCCTCGCCCTGCGCTCCGCGCGCCATCATGTCGGCGAGCACGAACAAAATCGTTGCCGACGACATATTGCCGAAGCGCGCGAGCACGGCGCGGCTGTCCGCGAGCGCTTCGCCCGGCACGTCCAGTGCATGTTCGACCGCATCGAGCACCGACCGCCCCCCCGCATGGACCGCCAGTAGCGGGGGCGGCGTACCCGTGCCGAACAATTGCTCGCGTACCGATGGCGTCGACAACGCCTCGCGCAGCCGTGCCGGCACTTCGCCCGACAATTGCATCTCGAAACCCTTGTCACCGATGTCCCAGCGGATCAGATCTTCGCTGTCACCGAGTGCGAGACTGCGCCCCTCGCCAAGTTCGAACCCGTGCGCCGCCGCCGACACGATGCCCGCCGCGGCACCATCGCTGAATTGCAGCATCGCCAGCAGCGGCTCGGGTTGGTCGGCAAGGCTGAGGTGCAATGTGGATAATTCGACACTCACCACCAATACCACGGCATCGGGTTCGGACCGGACGATATGCCGCGCGGTGCGTAGCGCGGTGACGCCCGCATAGCAGCCCATAAAGCCGATCAGCACCCGCTCGACCGTCGGGGCGAGCTCCAACCGCTTCGCGAGGATCTGGTCGATCCCGGGCGCGACGAAGCCGGTGCAGCTTGCGACGACGATATGCGTGAGGCGCGCCGGATCCAGTGCATCGCCGAGCCCCGCAATTGCCTGCATCGCGAGGTCAGGCGCATACCGCGCGTAAGCCGCCATCCGCACCGAGGTCGGGGGCAGGCCGGGCACGTCGTAAAACCCGCCGACG
>JALDYH010000291.1:0-4136 GCA_032154175.1 Sphingopyxis sp.
AGCTTGCGCGGGATCAGCGGGCCCTTTCGGGGGCGCGCGAGCAGCACCGCCATGTCGGCCTCACGCCGCGACGGATTGAGGAAGCCCGACGAGGCGACAAGGTCGATCTCGAGCTCGGGATGCGCCGCGACGAAGCGCGCGAGCCGCGGGGCGATGAAGCTGTTGCCGAAGCCTTCGGACACGCTGACGCGCAATTGCCCCGACAATCCCGACCCGCCTTCGGACGCCATATGGATGCCCGCCGCCGCCGCCGCCATCGCCTCGGCATGCGGGACGAGCGCCCGCCCCGCCGCGGTCAGGACAAAGCCCGTCGGCGCGCGTTCGAACAGGGTCTGGCCGAGCGCGGTTTCCAGCGCGCTCACCCGGCGGCTGACCGTCGTCGCATCGACATGCAGCGCCGACCCGGCGCGCGCGAGCGTGCCGTGGCGCGCGACGAACAGGAAATATTGCAGCTTGTCCCAGTCCATAAGCTGCAAATATGCAGGATAGGGCTGCAAGTCTATCCCTTGCAATCGCGCCGTAACTGGTCTGTTGCATCGGCAAGATTTTACGGGAGACTCGGACATGCGACAGATCGACCATCACATCGTCGGCGGCGCCGGCGGCAGCGCCCGCCAGGGCGACGTCTTCGACCCCAACAGCGGCGGCGTGCAGGCGCAGGTCGCGCTCGGCGACGCGGCGCTTCTGGAGCGCGCGGTCGCCGCGGCGAAGAAGGCGCAGCCGGCGTGGGCCGCCACCAACCCGCAGCGCCGCGCGCGCGTGATGTTCGAATTCAAGCGCCTCGTCGAAGCGAATATGGACGAACTCGCGCACCTGCTGTCGAGCGAGCATGGCAAGGTGATCGCCGATTCAAAGGGCGACATCCAGCGCGGCCTCGAAGTCATCGAATTCTGCTGCGGTATTCCGCATGTCCTGAAGGGCGAATATACGCAGGGTGCGGGCCCCGGCATCGACGTCTATTCGATGCGCCAGCCGATCGGTATCGGCGCCGGCATCACCCCGTTCAACTTCCCCGCGATGATCCCGCTGTGGATGAGCGGAGTCGCGATCGCGACGGGCAATGCCTTCATCATCAAGCCGAGCGAACGCGACCCGTCGGTTCCCGTGCGGTTTGCCGAACTGTTCCGCGAAGCGGGCTTGCCCGAGGGCATCTGTCAGGTCGTTCACGGCGACAAGGAAATGGTCGACGCGATCCTCGACCATCCCGATATCGGCGCGGTCAGCTTCGTCGGCTCGTCGGACATCGCGCATTATGTCTATAATCGCGGCGTCGCGAACGGAAAGCGCGTGCAGGCGATGGGCGGCGCCAAGAACCACGGCATCGTCATGCCCGATGCCGACCTCGATCAGGTCGTGAACGACCTCACCGGCGCCGCCTTCGGTTCGGCGGGCGAGCGCTGCATGGCGCTGCCCGTCGTCGTCCCGGTCGGTGACGAAACCGCCGAGCGCCTCAAGGAAAAGCTGATCCCCGCGATCGCGGCGCTGCGCGTCGGCGTGTCGACCGACGCCGAGGCGCATTACGGCCCCGTCGTGACGCAGGCGCACAAGGAAAAGGTCGAGGGCTGGATCGCGAAATGCGCCGAGGAAGGCGCCGAGCTGGTCGTCGACGGTCGCGGCTTCACCTTGCAGGGGCATGAGAAGGGCTTCTTCGTCGGCCCGACGCTGTTCGACCATGTCACGACCGACATGGAATCGTACAAGGAGGAAATCTTCGGCCCCGTGCTGCAGATCGTCCGCGCCCCCGATTTCGAAACCGCGCTCGCACTGCCGTCGAAGCATCAATATGGCAACGGCGTCGCGATCTTCACGCGCAACGGCCACGCCGCGCGCGAATTCGCCGCGCGCGTCAACGTCGGCATGGTCGGCATCAACGTGCCGATCCCGGTGCCGGTCGCCTATCACAGCTTTGGCGGCTGGAAGCGTTCGGCGTTCGGCGACACCAACCAGCACGGCATGGAAGGCGTGAAGTTCTGGACCAAGGTCAAGACCGTCACCGCGCGCTGGCCCGACGGGTCGCCTGACGGCGGCAATGCCTTCGTGATCCCGACGATGGGCTGACGCCGCTTGTTGCGGCGCCTGCTCCTGCCTCTCCTGATTCTGTTGCTGCTGCCGGTCCCGGCGGCGGCGCAGAAGATGATCGCGCTGTCGTTCGACGACGTGCCGCGCGCACGCGGCGCATACTTCACGCCCGACGAACGCACGAAGCGGATCATCCGCGAATTGTCGAAGGCCGATGCACCGCAGGCGGTCTTTTTCATCGTCCCGGGCCAGCTTGGCCAGGGCGATGGATATGGCGGCCAGCTGCGGATCCAGGCCTATGTCGACGCAGGCCATGCGATCGCGAACCACAGCAACACGCACCCGCATCTGAGCGCGACGACCGCCGAAGCCTATCTTGCCGACATCGACAAGGCCGAGGACTGGCTGAAGGAACGCGGCGCCCGCCGCCCGTGGTTCCGCTTTCCTTTCCTCGACGAGGGCGGGAAGGACAAGGCGAAGCGCGACGCGGTGCGCGCCGGGCTTGCCGCGCGCGGTCTGCGCAACGGTTATGTCACCGCCGAATCATCGGACTGGCACCTCGAAAACCTGACGCGCGAGGCGGTGCAGGCAAAAAAGAAGGTAAATCGGAAGGCGCTCGGCGAGCTCTATGTGACCTGGCATGTCGAGGCGGCGAACTTCGCCGACGCGATGATGCAAAAGGTCATCGGGCGCCAGCCGGTACAGGTGCTGCTGCTCCACGAGACCGATCTGGCCGCGCTGTATATCGGCGACCTCGTCCGCGCGCTGCGCAAGGACGGCTGGACCGTCGTCGACGCCGACGCCGCCTATGCCGACCCGATCGGCGAAGCGATGCCCGACGTCCCCGCCGCGAACGGCACGCTGACCGAGGCGCTGGCCTGGGCGGCCGGCGTCCCGGCGCCGCGCTGGTATCGCTATAACCAGACCGATCTCGCGACCGCGGTGTTCCGCGAAAAGGTGCTTGGCGAAAGCGCCGCCAAATGATCGCACATGCGATGAAACCCGTCCGCCGTACCGGGCATTTCCTTCTCGAAGGAGACGAGAGATGACCCGCTTGATGCTTCCTGCCGCCTTGCTGCTGCTCGCCGCGTGCAGCGGCGGCAAGGACGAGGAGTCCGGCCCCGAAGCCAGCGCCACGATCAGCCCGCTGCAAAAGGCGGAGCGCCCCGCGCCCGCTGAAACGCCCGAGGCGACGGTGGACGCCGACCTGCCCGAAGCCGCCGAAGAGATGCCCGCGAAACCCGAAACGAGGGTCGCTGGCGGCGGCAAGGCGATCCCGCCCGCAATCCGCGGCCGTTGGGCGCTCAAGGTCGCCGATTGCAAGGCGAAGAAAGGCACCGACCTTACCGCGCTGACGATCGATGCGACGAACCTGCGCTTCTACGAATCGCACGGCGAACTCGCTGGCGTCGCCTCGTCCGACGCGAACCGCATCGTCGCCGATTATAAATTCAGCGGCGAAGGCGTCGAATGGGATCGACGGATGCAGCTCGACCTCGCCGATGGCGGCAAAACGCTGATCCGCCGCGACTCTGGCGAGGGTGCCGCCGCGGGCGCGATGCGCTATACGCGCTGCGCCGGATAAAGTTTTTGAAAGGGAGACTCACGATGGACATTCGCCTGCTTGCCATTGCCGCCGCTCTGCCGCTCGCCGCCTGTACGCAGGAGCGGACACCCGTCGAATCGACCCCGCCGCCGCCCGAAGCCGAAATGACGTGCAAGGCCGATGCGGCGCAGTCCTATGTCGGCCAGACCGCGACCCCCGACCTCGGCGGCGCGATCCTGAAAGCCGCTGGCGCACGCACGCTGCGCTGGGGCCCGCCGCGCTCGGCAATGACGATGGATTATCGCGTCGATCGCGTGAACGTCATGTACGACGACGCCTACAAGATCACGCAGGTCACCTGTGGCTGACGCGTCCCGGCGTAACCATTCTTCGGGCTCCCCCTTCGAACCGGTCTTCGGCTACAGCCGGGCGGTTCGGGTGGGGAACCGCATCGACGTCGCCGGCTGCGCGCCGATCGAGCCCGACGGCAGCTCGACCCCCGGCGACGCCGGGGCGCAGGCGGCGCGCTGCATCGCGATCATCGGCGAGGCGCTCGAAGCGCTCGGCGGCA
>JALDYH010000067.1:0-19993 GCA_032154175.1 Sphingopyxis sp.
CCGCTGATGAGCCGTAGCGGTCGGCCGCCCTTTCATCACCGATATTTGAACCCCCGCGGGCTTCGCAGCTCTGGATCGCGGGCAAACTGGCGGTCGGCCTCACCGGTCGGCCGCCATTGTTCCCGCCTCTCGACGCCAGAGCGGCTCAGTGCCACCCGTAGGAGCGCATCATGCCCAAGCCCCTCCCCAGCGTCGCTGATCTTCGGCGTCTGCTGTCCTATGATCCCGCGACCGGGGTGCTGACGTGGTTGACGCGGACGCCCGAAATCTTCGCCGGCTCAACCACGGAGAACAGGCGCAGCTCGTGCGCGCGATGGAACAAGCGATATGCTGGAACCGTCGCCGGGGCTTTGCAGCCCGATGGCGGTCTTCAGATCAAGGTCCACAATCGACCCATGCTGGCGCATCGGCTCGCTTGGGCGATACACTTCGGCAAATGGCCAGACCTCATCACTCACAACGACGGGGTTAGATCGAACAATCGCATCCTAAATCTGCGCTCGACCAGCCGCCAGATTTGTCAGCGCAACCAAAAGCGGCACAGAAGCAACACGTCCGGTCGTACCGGTGTGTCGTGGAGCCGGGTCCGCGCCATTTGGACGGCGCAGATCAAGATCGGGGCAAAATCCCACTATCTCGGGAGCTTTGCCGAGTTTGACGACGCCGTTGCGGCGCGAATTGAGGCCGAAAAGCTCCACAAATTCACCGGCAGACAGTGACTTCTAACTCACCGATGGCCGAAAATATGGGGCTGGTGTCAAAAAGGCGGTCCCCTAGCGCATATCATTTGCCGAGCGCCGAGGTAGGACCCGCGATTTTTCTCGCAGTTTTCCGCCATTTCGTGCATTGAGCGCCATATCGGACATTACGGCATTGCCGTATTTTGTCCCTTGCACTTTCTACGGCAGCGCCGTATATAAATCAGCATGCAGACGGTCATCGAAACCAGCGCCTATCTCTCAGCCGCCAAAGATGCGGGCATGAGCGATGAGGAACGCGCGGCGATCGTCGACCTGATTGCTACCAATCCGCAGGCTGGCGAGGTCATGCCCGGCTGCGGTGGCGCCCGTAAGCTTCGCTATGCCAAGCCCGGCAAGGGGAAGTCGGGCGGCTATCGCGTCATCACCTATTTCGCGGGCGATGACGTACCAGCCTTCCTGCTCACCGTGTTCGGCAAGGGCGAGAAGGTTTCACTGTCTCAGGGTGAGCGCAATGCTCTCGCTTCCCTGACCAAGACCCTGAAGAGCACGCTGTAGGATATGATCATGGCTAAGGGAGCATTCGACAAGATCGCCGCCGGCCTCAACGACGCGATCGCCTTCGCTGAAGGTGACACCGCGCGCGGCAAGATCGTGGCCGGTCCAGACATCAAGGCTATTCGGGGCAAGGCGAAGCTGTCGCAGGCGGCCTTCGCCGAGAAGCTGCATATAAGCCCCGCCACTCTCCGTGATTGGGAGCAGGGCCGCCGCATGCCTGAGGGTTCCGCGCGCACGCTGCTCGGCATGGTCGATGCCGATCCGGATGCGGCGTTCAAGCTGCTCGCCAAGGTTGCGGTTGGGTGATCCAGTATATTGGCGTCGTGCATGGCGATGCGGCCACCGGCTACGGAATCACCTTTCCCGACCTGCCGGGCTGTCATTCGGTTGGCGACACCATCGATACGCTGCGCATGAATGCAATCGAGGCGATCGAACTGTTCCTTGATGGTGAGGAGGTCGAGAGATTTCCGGCCCGCGACAAGGCGGCAATCACCGCCGGGCTCTCAGGTGCGGACCGCGGCGCCACGCTGCTCGCTATTCCTCTGGCAATTGGCGCCCATTGATGTCCGTGCTCGCGCCCCGCTCCTTCACCCGAGCCCGGCCGACTGGGCTCTTCCAGTTGGCAGGGCGCTGGGATGGTGCGATGCCCGAGGGTGGCGCGCTGGCCGAATTGAAGCATGATGGCTTTCGCTGCGGCTTCTTCCCCGGCCTTGATCGTCAGCCAGGTCTCTGGACGCGGAATGGCATGTCTATGCCCGGCGCTTCGCACATCCTTACCCGTCTGCTCGAGATCGAAGCGGCCATGGGCGGTCACTGGATGATCGATGGCGAATTCGTGGTCGACGGAACGCTGGCTGCGACGAAGGCGCATTATGACCGGGGCTGGCGCTTGGGCGATGCGGGCATCTTCCATGCCTTCGACGCGGTACCGTTGGTGGACTGGCAGTGCGGATATTGCGAGATCCCGTTGTTCGAACGCAAGGCCGCGCTGGCGCGCGCGATCGAGGCCACGGCGCCCGATGCGTCGACATGGGAGTGGCGGGAAGGCAGCCACGGCGCGATGCACGGCGTCGACCCTGTCGAGTTCGTCACCGACCTTTGGCTGCTCGATGCCGCCGACGTCGAAGCGGAAGCGCGGCGGGTGTGGGCGCTCGAACACGAGGGCCTCGTAATCAAGCGCGCAAACGCGCCCTATGTCCGAGCCAGGTCAAACGATTGGCGAAAAGTGAAGCGCGCCAGTGCGGACTGACGGTAACTGCAAATCAGTTTTCGAAGATTGAGTGACTCTTTCGATAACGAAAATGGCGGCTTCGCGTTCTTTGCTCAAATGGCGGGTGACGGGGCGGACGTTGACGCCGCCCCGAACTTTCATATTCTCCCTACCCGCCAGCAACTTTTGAGACCCCGAGAGGCTGGTGTCGAAAAGTGGGAGGGCTCCGGTCAGTCGAGCGGAGTCCTCCCTTACCGCTCGGCGCCGGAAAGTCGCTCTATTGCAGCTGCTTCGGCTTGAAAGCAGCCAGCGCAGCATTGGCTTTCGGTGCAGCGATCTGCCCCTGCTTCACCTTGCCTTCGAGATAGCCGGGAAGCTTGTGGGGCACATATTGCTCGCGCACCCATTTGCGAAACTCGCCAAGGGCGTCGTCCGGATAGCAGTACGCCGGCTGCGGATTTGACATCGCCTGAGGAAAATAAGTCGGATAGTTGTGCTCGTACTGGATCCGCTCGCCGTAGATGATGTCTAGGCTCTCCGCCTTCCAATATTTCGCCCACGCCAGTCCGACGCTGATATCCGGGATAAACGATTTGCCCAGATCGGCCCCCTCGCGGATCATCGTGACCAACAGATCTGCGATCTCCTTGAAGATGCTAAAATAGCCATCAGGCACGGAGTGGTACGCAAGACTGACGCGATCGTGGAACTGCTGCCAAGCGACCGCTGCCGCGCCGCTCGGATTGTATCCAACCTGCGAATAGATGAAGTCGTTGAAGCCTTTACGGGCCAAGGTACGAAAGCTCTTCGCCGCCTGATCGTTGCCATCAATCTTGGCCTCGAAGGCGTAATATTCCAGCACCGCCATACAAACTGCTGCGGGAACGGCGTGCTGGACAATCCCGTTCTTTTGAACGGCGATGAACGCCACCGTGTCGTCGCCACCTTGCGCACGCACAAGTTCCCGAATTTTTGCTTCGCGCGGCTTAAGCGGCGTCTCTTGCCAGGCGGCTGTAATCCTCACGATCGCAGCATTGTCGACCCCACACATGCGGCTGAGTCCGCGCAGAGTAAGAAATGGAGTGCCATCATTGAGCACGCCCATTCCGACCCCATCGATCTCCTTCTCAGCGGCGATCTGCAGATCGAGTTTGAGCTGCTCGGGGGTGGTGACCAAACTAGCGGAATTCGTCATATTATCCAACCTTTTCAATCAGTCATGGTGATGACCAACTCGGTTAGACGTCGCGCTCTTTGATCCCTATATAGGGTTTGCACACAGAGAGGGCAGCTTACCGAGCTGGGGTCCCGGCGTTTCTTACCCGCCGGGACCACCCTTAATATCCCTAACACATATTCACTTCAACGACTCGTCGTACGCACCGCCCGACCGATCCGCCTCCAAACCCAAGAGGATATTGGCGTCGCGAGCTGGCAGGTTCAGCGGCTTCGTACCGACGTGACCAAGAGTGCTGGCCACGCCATCACGGTCAATTGTCGCCGGCCCAGTGGTCGAGATTATTGTTGCTGCGCGCGTCCGGATTGGTCCGCAGGTGAGCCTTTGCATCAGACGGCCGAACGCTGTGCACATTCGAAAGCTCGCCACGGTCCGCCATCCTCATGGCAGTATCGAGCGGAGTGAAGCGCTCGTTGCCCGAGATTTTTACGTGGGTGATGTTGCCCTTGGCATCTGCGCGAGCATCGGTGACTTTTCGTGTCATTCGTTTGGGTCCTCAAATGGACCGCGGGGGGGTTGATTTGCATTTGGCAATGGATCAAAAACCCATTGCGAAAGCAAAGCTGCCCCCGCGGCAGTTTCACAACATGCCCGGCGTCGTCGTTCTTCCAAGGCGGACGACTCCGGGCATGCATGCATTGTGCGAGGGCAGTCCCGATTCGCGCAAGATGGTAAGTGACCAATTGGGGACTCTACTCGTCGATAATTTGATTCATCTCGTCGCTCAAAATGCGCGGCTGATCGCACGCTTTCTCGGCATTTCAGAGGGTTACGGTATTTAAGGTCCTGTGGGGGATTTTTTGGTCGAATGACGTCCGACGACCGCCACTAAAGTAATACCCGCGGTCGGCTGCTCACCCTTATCGGCACCGCACTGTTGCTAAGGCATGTCGGCAAATAAAATGGACGATCCCGGCCCACGCGCACGGTAATTGCATCCAGAACTGGGTCTAATTTGCCTTGGCCGGTCTTCCCCAGTTGATATGCTCGCATCTTTACAGGGAGATGCAGCGTGACCCCCGGCAGCAAGGACGACCGAATCATTATGTTGATGGCCGAGCTTGAGAACGGTGACGGATATGTGTTCGCCACGGCCGACGCCCAGCGCGCGATCGAGCAGCTTGAGGAATGGTCTGCCAAGTTCGGGGCCGAGCGCGTGAAGGCAAATGAAGGTTTCGACCGGCTGGCTCGACCGCTTATGAGAACGCGGGACGCAGACGACACGACAGCGAAATGACCGAGCGTACGACCGAACCCCGGCTGGTCACCGAATTTTCACCGGCAGCCCGTAGATTGAGATCGACCCCGCCGCTCAGCGACCCAGGCGGCGGGGCCACCGAACAAGGTATCCTTATGCCCTGTTCCAACCAGATCGGCGTATTTGGCCTGTTGACAGAATAGCAACTCCCGCCGCGTATCTGGCCGAATACAGGGGGATCGCATGGCGCGATTCTCGGGGGAGTGAAGCATGAAATCGTTAGTTCTTCTCGGCGCCGCTATGGCGATCGCCGCCACGCCTGCCATTGCGCAATCCGGGACCGAGCCTGTCGCCGTGCGGCCCGCGCCGCGCACCATCACCTTGCCGATCAACACGCTGGTGCAAGTGACGCCCGCCAACGAGATAACATCGAAGGAAATGAAGGAAGGCACGTCGCGCGAGTTCCTCGTCGTCAACGATGTCGAGTATCAGGGCGAGGTCATCATCCCCCGCGGCGCGCCAGTCGAAGCGAAGGTGACATGGCGCACCGGCAAAGGCATTGTGGGGAAGTCGGCCAAGTTCGAATTGTCCTTCGATTGGGTCCGAGTGAATCAGGCAAGTTACCGGCTCCGCGGCATGCATCGCCAAGAGGGTCGCGGCAACACGGCCGGCGCATTGCTCGGCGCAGCGATCATTACTGGCAAATCGGCGACCATGACGCCGGGCCAGATCGTCAACGTCTTCACGGCAGAGCCGATCATCACGACCGCTTACCGGTGACCAGCATTTCCCTGCCGCTCTGATATTGAGCGGCAGGGGGTATCATCGCCGATTCAACTGTTGCTCGAGCAGTTCCGGCAGCGAAGCCTGCGCCTCCCGCATAATCCCCGGCACATCGATCCGCCCCCGACGCGAGGTCCGGTCGATCGCATAGAATGCAACGATAAAGTCGGCGCCGATCTGGCCCTTGCGCGGCATTCCTCGCTTGGTCAGCGACTTCGCCGAGTTCGGCTTTCCAGCGGCATTCACCCCGACATTGCGCACAATCAGCATCATCGTGCCATTTTGCGACCGGACCGGCACAAGCGGCCCAATCTTCGCGTCGAACCCCATGCGGTTGTAGAGCGCGGGCGTCATTTTGTAGCGCCCGGCCCGCGTGGGGATTTGGTCAGTCGCGATCCAGAGGTAGCGGCCATTGCGCGGCGCGATTTCGGCACCAACGGTGTAGCTCTCGATCGTCCCGCGCGTGCGCTCGGAATTGCTTCTTACGTACACCCAACCGGACGCCGAGAAGCCGTGGCCTCTGTTTTTGACGACGCCGCGTTTCTCAAGGTCGCTGCCACTGTCGATCGCTTTGCCGAGCCGACCAAGGTCTGCCGCCACCATTTCGTCGCGGATCATTCTCTTCGCCCTCCCTGCGGCAATATGGGTGGCGTTCAACGCGGCCGCCTTAATCCGCTCCTTGGTCTCGCGCTCGAAATTATCGAACGCGGACCGAGGCGGCATCCTGATATCTACCCGTGGGCGGCTCATTGCTCAGCTCCTTCCTTCGCCCGGTGCAGCGCTCCACCGATGATGTTCCATCCGTCGACCAGTAGCGCCGGTTGGTTCAACAGACCGCCGCCGTCCGGCCACACAAAGCCGGACATGCCGCGATCACACTGGCGATAGAGCGAGATCAAGGTGAAGCTCTGCTCGTCGACTAATCGCCGGGGGTTTCGGTTGAAGTCTCCGACGCCGGGGATTGACCAGGTGTTTTGCCCGTACCAGTTGCTTTCGTAGGCGCCGGGGTCTGTTGCGACACAGGCCCCGATGACGAGTTTTTTTCCGTGGCCTTGCTCATGAAGAAGCGCCTGATTGCAGCGGCGGCCAGCTCGTTCGAGGCCGCGGCGCCCAGATTGCCGAATTGCTCTTCCAGTTCCCCTTCGAGTTCGTGCACGACATCGATCTTCAGCACCTCGTTCTCGAAGCGAGGCGGTGTTTTGAGGTCCGTCCAGCCGGTGAGGCAGTGCGCAATGGCATAGCGCGGCAGCGAGCGAGCGAACTTCTCGTTGCTGATCGCCATGCGCCGCAGCCGAGGCGAGAGATCATCGAGCCGATCAAGAAGCTCCGCTACTGCAGCAGTTTCAGAGTGCTCGAACGGGGCAAGGTCTGCGGGGGCCTCCTCACCGGCGTCTCTTGCCGCTTCCATGTCCAGAAGATGCGCTTCTACCTCATCAGCATAGTCGTCGGCCGCCTGCCAATATGCGCGAAGTTTCGCGATGTTCGAATCTTCTTTGTCGCATTCCCAGAGGCGGCAAAGCTCCTCGATCATCGCCTCGCGCATCTCTTCCTGGCTGTACCGGCGCAAGCCGTCCTGGCGGATGGCGTACATCATGTCCTCGCGTTCCCGGCGCGTCGGCGCCTTCAGGGTGAACGCGGGGATCGTCTGCTGCTCGGCGAGACATTCGGGCTTAAATATCTGCACCTCCTTCCCGTGGAGGGGGATGCGCTGCATCAGGCTCATGGTATTTCCTTTCGGTTTAAGAGGGGTTGCGATTTGGGTCATCGCATCGGGCTCGTCACAAACCGGTCGAGCTGGACGCCACTGCCGCTGCTTCCACCGGCAATCAGGCGGCTAATCTGCCGCAGTATGTCGTTGCCTTCTTGGATCACCGAGACGACGGGCTGATAGTTGTCCTTGGCCGCGCCGGTTGAACCGAACGGGCTGTCCCGATTTTCCGCAATGGACACGACGTTCTTCTCGGCATCGATCCGGCTTTTCGTGATCTGGGTGACCTCGTCGAGCAGGCTGAAGTACGGGCTTTGGCTGCCGCTAAACTGGCGTTGCACGTCGAGCAGCGATTTCGCAGCTTCGGCAAAGGCATCGTATGCGCTGCGGTCCCCGGCAAGCACGCGAGCCTTCAGCGGGTCATAGGCGGCCTGAGCTGCCCCGAGACGATCACGGAGCGAACGACCATTGTCGCCGATGGTCAAATCATCAAATAGTGATTGCAGGCTCGACGTGACCCGGTTGGCGGCCTCCTCGATCGCCTTTGCCCGCTCAATTCCATAGAGCGCCTCAAGGTCTGCATATTCGGCTGCACTGGCACTGGCCTCGTCGAAGATGCCCTTCAAGCGCTGGAATTCCTTGTCGAGCGTGTCGAGCGCCGCCCCGACCGGGTCGCGATACTCCTTGAGCCGACTGAACACGGATTCGAAGTCGAGCGCCTTCTGAAGCGCGGCATCGATGTCCTTGCCCTGCTGCAGCAACCGCTGGGTCGAGGATCTGAGGCCGGCGATGACACCGTCCTTAATGAGATCCATCGTCGCGAAGCGCACCGCGGCTTCGTAATCATCATCGAAATCGAAACCGCCCTGGCTCTTCTTCAGGCGGCCCCGGCCCGAAGTGTCGACGTGCCAGCTATCGCCGCTGCGGCCGATCGAAACCGAGCCGCGCGAGGCGTCATAGGTGCCGCCGAGGGCCTGAGCGACCTTATCGAGGGTGTCGAGCGTGGCTCCGGCAGCTTGGTTACCCGCCTTAATCGCGGATTTGCTGTTGCCACCGGTGCCGGTTACCGCGAGCTTGCCATCGGCACCGCCGCCGATCGTGGCGTACCCGCGTGGCGTCTTCGAAAAGAGGCTACCGAGCGCGCCGCCGAGCAGTCCGCCAGCGATGCTGCCGAGTGGGCCGGCAAAGTCACCCAATCCCTTGGCGATCGTTTCCAGCCCTTTCCCGAGGAACTTTTCGCCGAGTGTGTTTCCGAGCGCGCCCCCGATCGCGCTGCCGAGCGACGAGCCTTTGCCACCGAACACGAGGCTCGAAGCGCTCTGACCGATAAAAGCGCCCTGCGCTGCCCCTCTTACCAGTTCCTTCAGGCTCTTCGCGCTCTGCACCATCGCTTCGGCAGTTTGGCGCTGCTCGCGATTGGCCTTGGACCTTGTCCCGGTGACCACGATTTCGGCGTTCGGATCGTAACTGCCATCGCTCGATTTTGCGCCCGCCTTGGCAATCTGCGCCGCAATGCTGTTGCCTGCCTTCGCGCCGAACAGGCTGTTATCATTCGCGGCGCCCCGCATTGCTCCCGAGGCGTAGATGAAGGTTTCGGTGAGGTCGATCAGGGCGGTGTTGGCGCTGACCGTATTTTCCACGAAATTCTTGGTGGCGATATCGATCGGTTTTTTGCCGCGGATATCGTCTTCTAGTTTCGCGAACAGGTTGCCGAAGAGATTATCGGTGATCCGGCGCGCGATGATCTCGTTCACCTGCTGGCGGAGATTTCCAACCAGATCCTTGAGCGCGCCGCGGGCATCGTTGGGCAGGTTTGCGACGGCCTGCTCAATTGATGAATATGCGCGGCCGAGTTCATCAATCTGCGACCGGGTCGACCGGACGCTTCGATCCATGCGGGCCATGATCCGGGCATTCTCGCGCGCCTGCTCTGCCTGCCTGTACATGAGTTCGAGTTGCTCGGCGGTGATGTTGCGGCCTTTGAGCTGGGCTTGAAATTGCTCCTCCGTGTCGGCGCCGAGCTGACGCATCAGATCGTGGGTCAGCCCAAGCTTATCAGCCTCATCGTCGCGACCCTGCAGGAGCAAGCGCTGGATCTGCAACTCCTTGTCGGCTGCCTTGATCCGGTCGATGACGGGACGCTCTTTGAATGCCGGAATGGTCTCCTTCTGCAATTTCTCAATTTCGCGGCGGGTCTCGGCATCCTTCTTCTTTTCGGCGTCGGTGAGTTTTCCGCTGGCTTCACGACGATCGAGCTTGGTGATTTGCACCTCCAGCTCACGCATTGCGGCAGCCGCTTTGTCGATGTCCTTCGGCGCATCGTCGAACTGGCCGCGGAGATTGGCGACGGCATCGCTGGCCTTGTTCACCGCATCTTCGACTGCTTGGGCTGCGCGCAGCTCCTTGTCGGCGCCCCCCGATCGACCACGCGGCGTCTTCTTCGGCTGCATCAGTTCTCGGGACAGCGTACCGGTCCGCAGCGATTCTTCTTCGAGCGATAGTTCCCTGAGGCGGTTCCGGTTGTTCGCGTCCTCGCCCATCAGGTCGAGCAGCGCGCGGGCCTGGCTTGCGTTTTCTCCTTGCCCACGGGCGAGCTTGACCAGCTCGGCGCCCATTTTATTCTGGTCACCGTTCGCCGACTGAATCGCGCGGACCAAATCGGAGGGGCCGCTACGGACAATATTAGCGCGGCCCGTCTCGTTCCCGAAGGTGCCGCCAAATGAGACGTTCCCGCGCATGCTGCCTTCGACGAGGCTACGTCCGCGGTCCTGATTGCTCGAGATAGCCTTGCGCAGATCATCGCGCTCGTCGAGGCGCTTCAAGCGCGCATTGGCAATCAGGGCCTCGTTCTGCCGGTTGATCGCGCCCGTCGCCAGGTCGAAGAATGTGGAGATGTCCGACAGGCTCTTTTCGAGCGCCTTGTGCGCGTCTTCCACGGCATCGGTGGCTTCAGCGTTCTCGAACAGGCCGGCGGTCAGCGTGGCGAGCACGCCGACGCCGAGCCCCACTGCGAGGCCCCAAGGGCCTGAGAGGAAGGTCGCGAACTGCCCGATGCGGGCCTGTGTCTTGTTGGTCGATCCTTCAAGCGCCGACAGGGCGAAAGCCATCTGGGGCAATTGCTGAGCGAAGACGACGCCGGCCTTCTGGCCACCGTACAGGCTGATCGCGATATCTTGTAGCTGCTGACCCGCGCCGATCGACGCCTGCGTTACCGCGCGCTGAGATTCGGCCAAGCGGCGATTGGCACCGGTGAAGGCGGTGACCTGCGTGCCGGTTCGATCAAGTTCGGCCTGCACGCGCTCATAAGCGACGGCTTTGGTCCCGAGCGCCCGGGCTTCCTGTTCGGCCTCGATTGCGGCGGCCTGAGCGACCTGGATCTGACGGCGGGTTGCCACGGTGTAATCGTTGCTGGAATCCGCGGCGACTTCGAGGGCTCGCGCCACTTCACGCGTTGCGCGCGCAGTGACGTCAGCTTGCGCCGCAGCTGCTCGCATGCCTGAAGTATCGATGTTAAGGGCGCCCGACGCGCCAGGGGGCAGCGTCAGTGCCTTTCGCACTATGTCCTGAACGTCGCCCATGTCACGCTCGAACTGGCGCTTCATGTAGCTGCCAGCATCCGCCGCAGCGGTTTTCAGTTCGCGGAAACCAGTCGAACTGCTGTCGAGCCCAACATTGATGAAAGCAGGAAAAACGCTGGCCTGAGCCATTTTGGGTGCCCCCTAGCGCGGGGCAGCTCTGGATCGGATATGTTTTGCCGCCCTCATTTGCGGGGTGGCTGAATATGTGCACCGATTATAGCGGCACTCGAATCGGTACCCAAGCGAATTATCGAGGGGCTATCCTCCCTCAGCGGACGCCCACACCGTCCAGCCGTCATCGTCCTTCAGCCACGCGAAATCATATGAGAGCGCGTCCTTCCGGTCCTCCAGTTCCTTTTTTGCGCTGGCAATTGCCCGTTCGACGGTCGACCCCCCGATACGAATCTCGAACAGTGACGGGCCGATATCGTCGGGCCAAGAACCCTTCCCGCCATGCAGATAATATGCGTAAGACCTCATTAGAACCTCTTCAATCTTCTCGCAATTTGTCGCCACAGCGAAGGTTTACACTGGACCTCGGGCAGGCCAGTTACCGAGCCTCGCTCAGCAGCCGCAGCGCGGAGCGCGCCATGGCGCGAGGCGATTTCTTTACCCCAGCCCGTATCTTCACGGAAATAACGATCCAGTTCGTCCGCTTGATCAAGGCGGATCACCTTGATCGCAGGATCTATCGGCTCGCGCCTCGGCACCGCATGGTCGAAAAGGTCTCCAACGAGCAAATTTTGCATCTCGACCGAAAAATCGAGAGCGTATCCGACGGAGTTGTGGAGATGGTCCCGTACCCGCTCAACTAGCGCCTGCACCTGTTGAGCCTGGAACATCGTGGGCGGCTGATAGGGAAATATTCCAGCGCCATCAGGCCTATCGACGGGCAGGAGGCGCGTGGCGAACGGGAAAAGTTCGCGCGTGAACACATCCCGTACCGCTTCAGATTCACAGCTGAATGCCGTCGCGAAGATATCCAGTCGGGGATCGACAAACTTCCTCTGACCGATGAGGGCAAGCATTCTGATGATCGCGGTTTGGTAGGCGGAGCAATGCTCGTTCAGCGCCATGATCCGCGTTCTCGGCAAAGGAGAGGGGCGCCCGTCGTCATGCATCATCGCAGCAAGGTTGAGTTCTTGCGACACAAGCATCAGAGCCCCGGTGAAAGTTCCCTGAACCTCAGAGAAGGCACTACAGACGTCGACCACCTCTTCATACATTTCGCTCTTGAGGCGACGCCGCTCGTTTTCTTCAATGCTCTCCCGATTTAACCGGCCTTGGCGGCGAATCTGTAAAACGATGGCGAGAGCCCCCAGGCCGGCAGCAAGGATCGTCGCGACCGCGCCGATCGCCGCTCCTTTGGTCTCCGCCCCAAACCCGTGCCAGGTTGTGAGAATAGTATCGATCAAGCCCCGATCCCCCAAGCCCGCATCCTCAGTGCATAACACATGCGGATCACCCAGCATCGCGATATCACATGATCTAAGCAGGATCACGATTCGGCATGATCCAGATCGAGAGGACTGCATGCCCCGAACCACGCGCCTCGAGCGCATCCCCTTTTGGCCCGCGATGATGACCCGCACAATGGCCGCCGACTATTGCTCCCTGAGCGTCGCTGAGTTCGAGCGAGAGATCATCGACGGACGTCTACCCGTTCCGGTCAAACTCGGCAGCCGTGAACATTGGCACCGCGGCCAGATCGACGACCACCTAGAGCGCATCGTCAACGGCGCACCATATGACTGGCGCGCTGACAGCCCGATCTATGCTGAAGATCCAAAATACAGGCGGGCAGGATGACCCAGAGAGCATTGGTTGGCCAAGGCGACATCGAGCGAGCGTTGAAGGCGTGCAAGCGCGCTGGATATGAGAAGGCGCGCGTCCACATCAACCTGCGCGAGCAGACGATCGACATCATGCTCGGAGAGGATGCACCCGAACTGCCGCCGATCGACAACCCTTGGGACAGAGAATAGCCATGCCCGTCACGCCATCGGAATTATACCGCCGCCTCTCCGAGAAGATTGAACGGCGGAAATCAATCACCCTGTCGGCGGAAGAGCTCGATCTCTTTGTGGTGATGGGAGGATACGACGCTATTGCGAAATACTCGGCAGATTGGGCGCGCAAGCTCGCCGAGGACAGGATTGCCGTTCGGACGGCGGAGCACGCGGATGCGATGGACAAGGCATATCAGGCTCAGTTTCCGAAGCCTCACCTTGACCCCTACATTGAAGCTGCGCGCCGGCGCGCGTGGGAACTGACACAGCCTAGGTCGGGACCGCGGACGAAATGAACGAGCGAAGTCACATCCTGCCCGAGCACGACGTTGATAGGGTCCAACCAGATCCATGAACCGGCGCAGAACTCGCGAGTTGAGCGACCTTCCTGATTGGCCTGCCGCACTGACTTATAAGGAGGCGCTGCTGTATACGCGCCTGTCGGCATCGCACCTCAGGAAGGCCATCCGCGATGGGGACATCACCTTCAAGCCGCTGGGCCCGAACGGTAGCATGATCGCTCTTCGCACCCACGTCGATACCTATCTGCGAAAGCTATTCGAGGACGCATGGATCGCGATGCCGATCAGCGAAGATATGCGCTTCGAATAGGCGCCGCCATGTTCCAATTCTGTTGCATCGAATCACCAATACTCACGAAAACTCTGTGAAAATCATTGAAACTCTGTGGCACATTCCACGGCACACCAGTTGGCGATCAAGCAGCTAAGTTATTGAAAAACCGTGCACCCGACTGGATTCGAACCAGTGGCCCCCAGATTAGGAATCTGATGCTCTATCCTGCTGAGCTACGGGTGCGCCGCGGCTCGTGTAGCGGTGGCGGAGGTAAAGCGTCAATCAGGATGGATCAATTCGCCACTTCGGGTGGGACAATCGGCACGAGCAGCGGCATCGCGGCAATTCCGTCGTCGCGCAGCGATTGCGCCTCCTCGGGCGATGCCTGACCGTGGATCAAATTCTCGGCCGCGCGGCCTTCGTGCATCGCGCGCGCGGCGTCGGCGAAATCGCGGCCCACCCAGCGCGACTGCGGCAGCATTTCGGCTTGCCTCGCGGCAATATCGGCAAGCAGCTTGCGCATCATTTCGGGCGAAGCTTCGCCATTTCCAGTCGCAGCGGACGGGGTGGCGAACGGCATGGCAGGCGCCTGGCCGACGGCCTGACGATTGGATTTTGCGCCAACTCGCGGTGCCATTACAGCCTTTTTGACATCGTCATCGCCGCACACGGGGCAATTGATCAGTCCGCGCTCAAGCTGCTCGCCAAAGCTGTCGCTGCTCGCGAACCAGGCTTCGAAACGGTGATCTCCCGCGGCACAGCAAAGGTCGAAAACGATCAAGATCAGGCAAGCCCGAGCAGCGGATCGAGCCCGCCCCGCGCGTCCAGTGCCGCAAGGTCGTCGCTGCCGCCGACATGTTTGCCGTCGATGAAAATCTGCGGGACGGTGCGCGCCCCGCCCGCGCGCTCGATCATCGCGTCGAACCCGGCGCGGTCCATTGTCAGGTCGATTTCCTGATATTCGACGCCCTTGCGCTCGAGCAGCGCCTTCGCGCGCGAGCAATAGGGGCAGAAGAATTTGGTAAACACTTCGATCTTGGCCATGCGGCTATCCTGTCATCACTAGGTCGTCATATCGGAATCCAACGAAGCAAAGTCAAATATGTTGCCCGTCATCAGCGCGTCGGGAACGACTCTCGCCCAAGTGAGCGCCGAAACGCGCGAGGCGCCGCTGCGCCGCAGCACCCTCGCCGCGGCGCGCAACGTCGCGCCGCTGGCATGGACGTCGTCGATCAGCACGAGGTGCCGCCCCTTCGCGCGCGCCTTGGCATCGGTTGCCAAAGCGAACGCCCCGGCAACGATACGCTCGCGCTCGCGCCGCCCGCTGCCGCGCAGCGATGCGGTTGCCTTGACCCGCAGCAGCAGATGATGATCATGCGGTACGCCGGCCAGCCGCGACAGTTCATCGGCGACCAGCGCCGCCTGGTTGAACCCGCGCGACCAGAGCCGCCAGCGGTGCAGCGGCACCGGAATCAGCAGCATCTCGTCCATCGGACCCAACGCCGCGAGTTGCCGTGCCATCAGCCGCGCCATCAATCGGGCATAGCCCGTCCGCCGCCCATATTTGAGACGCAGCGCCATCGTACGCGCGACAGGCCCATAGGCGACCGCGGCCGGCGCGCCATCAAAGGAAGGCGCGTTGGCCAGGCACGCGCCGCACGCGATCGGCTCGCCGGCCAGCGCCGTCGGTAGCGGGATCGAACAGCGCATGCAGGCGGGTCCGTCGAGGAAATCGAGCGACGACCAGCAAGTCAGACAGAGCTGGTGATCTCTACCGACGATAACGCCGCAACCGGGGCAGCGCGGCGGCAACGCATAGTCGACGATCGCGCGCGCTGCGACGCGCAAGCCACCGAGCCATACCCCGGCGGGCGCGCGTTCTTTTTCGACATCCCCCGTCGTCGTCGCCATCACCGGCTTGTGAAGCATCGCCGGGGACGGCACAAGCGGCGCATGTCGCACCCGCCCCGCCCGCTTTTTTCCCCCGCTCGTCACCGCGCCCAGCGCGACCGCATGGCGCGCCTGCCCGTTTCGGCCAATTTCCTGGCGCCGCTCATCACCGAAACCCTGCTCGACCGGCTGGCGATGGTCACGCGCGAATTTCCCCGCACATTGCTTATCGGCGCACATGATGCGGCGCTCGCGGGCCATTTGCGCGCGACGGGCACGCATCTCACGATTGCGGAGGCCGGGCCGCGCCTCGCCGCCGGCAGCGGTGCCATCGCCGTCGAGGTCGACGCGATAGACCTGCCCTTCGCCAGTTTCGACCTCATCCTCTGGCCCGGCGGGCTCGACAGCGTCAACGACGTGCCCGGCGCGCTCGTCCGTCTCCGCGCGCTGCTCGCGCCCGACGGTCTCTTGCTCGGCGCCTTTGTCGGCGACGGCAGCCTGCCCCGCTTGCGCCGCGCGGTGATGGCCGACGGCGTGCGTTCGATCGCGCGGCTGCATCCGCAGATCGATCTCGCCGCGATGGGAAACCTCCTCCAGCGCGTCGGCTTCACCATGCCGGTGGTCGACGTCGAGGCGCTGACGGTGCGTTATGGCGACTGGTTCGCGCTGGCCCGCGATCTGCGCGCGGCCGGCCTGTCGAGCCGGCTGGCGCCCGCCCCGCCGCCGCTGACGCGCGAAGAGGCAGCGCGGATCGCCGCGGCTTTCGCGGCGCAGGCCGACCCCGATGGCCGCATCGGTGAAGCCTTCCGCCTCGTCCATTTCAGTGGCTGGGCACCGCATCCCGATCAGCCTCAACCAGCGCGGCGCGGCAGCGGCACCGCATCGCTGGCGGCGGTATTGGAACCAAAGGGCTAGATCAGGGCCTCGAGCAAGCCGATCAGCGGCTTGTCGGCGGGCGGCATGTCGAGGCCGTGCAGTTCCACCGGCCGTACCCAGCGAAGCGCGCTGGCGTGCTGCGCCACCGGCGTCCCGCGCCATTTGCGGCAGACGTAAAGTAACAGCAAAAGATGTTTGTCGCCCAGCATGTCGCTCGCGAAACAGGCGGGCGCGAGGCAGGCATGATCGACATCGATCGCGAGTTCCTCGCCGAGCTCCCGGATCAGCGCCTGCTCGGGCGTTTCGCCAGGCTCGAGCTTACCGCCTGGAAATTCCCACAGCCCCGCCATCGACAGACCTTCGGGACGCTGTTGGACAAGCAGTCGCCCGTCGCGGTCGACGAGCGCCGCCGCCACGACGACGAGCGAGGTTTTCTGCGGCTTTCCGGGGTTGAGCACGGACAAATTATTAACCTTCCTGTGTAAATATGGGCACTCTCGGGAACTATAATTTCAGTCAGGGGTGGAACAATGCGAAAGTTTTACAGGCTGATGCGGTCGACCAGGGCCGCCACAGCCGTCGAATACGGGCTGATCCTGGCCCTGATCTTTTTGGCGGCTGTCGTTGCGGTGGGCAATGTCGCCAATGCGACTTCGGGCATGTGGAACGAAGTCTCAACCGCCTCCGAAGAGAATATGTAACCCTGCCGCGACTGTCCCTTTGCTGGACGACCGCCGGCTTGCACGCACCATTAAGATTTTCAAAACCTATTCGCCCTAAACCCCCGGATGTTGACCCAGACCAGACCGTCAACAGGGTAAGTGAAATCAGGAGACCAGTCATGAAGTTCATCAAGAAGTTCGTCCGCGACACCAAAGCCGCCACCGCCATCGAATATGGCCTGATCGCTGCTTTGATCGCCGTCGCCGGCATCACCGCCATGACCGCAGTTGGCAACGGCGTGAAGTCGACCTTCAATACTGTCGCCGACAATCTGGGCGGTGAAGCTGCTGCCCCTGCCGCTCCGTAATAGGGCGTCTGTCAAAAAGAAAAGGGGCGGTGGAAACACCGCCCCTTTTTTGTCCTGCCGGTCAGCGGCTTGCGTACACCACGATCTTGATCTTCTGCCCCGGAGTCAGGCGGCTTGACGCGGTCAAGCGGTTGAGCACCTGAAAGCGCTCGGCCTGATAGTTGCTATAAGCCATCCGCCGCGCGAGGCTGGCCATCGTGTCGCCGCGGCCAACGGTCACGACATCGATCCGCCGTGGCTTGATCGCCGCCGCTTCCGCCGTGCTCAGCCGCCGGACGCTGTTGAACATCGAATTGAAGACGCTGCCGCCGCCGGCCTTGGTCAGCGTGACAAAGTGAAACGCGCTGCTGCGTGAAAACTCATAAGCAAAGACGGTGACGTCGACCTGCCCCGACTGGGAATTCACGCGCGCGGTCGAATAGGATGCCGGGATGCCGTTCACGGTCGTGCGCTGGATCGCACCGGGGCTGATCGAGCTATTGCCGGCGACAGCCTTGAACGCCGCGGCGATATAGGCGTTCATGTCCCCGCTGTACGGCCCCGTCGAAAATTGCGCCTGCCCGCCATTGCCGCTGACCGCGACCGCATCGGCGCCGTTCTGCATTCCATAGCCGTTCGGCACGGTGAAGCGCAGCCGCAGGTCGGGATGCAGGAAATCGCGCCCCTCGACCACGCCCTGCGCCGGATCGTCACCATAAAGGACATTGTCGACCGAGGCGAGAAAGGCATCGGCGTTGCGGTTGCCGCCACCGCCGCCCACCCGGCTCGCCAGCGTTTGCGCATTGCGCACGCGCGATGCGGGATCGGGGTGGGTGCTTGCCCATTCGGGGAGCGACCGCGCGTCGCCGCCCGACAGCCGCGCGTCGAGCGTCGTCTGATTGGCCAAACTCGTCAGCATGGTCGACAGCGCGAGCGGATCGTACCCTGCGCTGCGCAGATACTGGACCCCGAGCTGGTCGGCCTGCAATTCCTGGCTGCGCGAAAAGCCCAGGGTCGCTAGCTGCGCGACCTTCATCGAATTATTCTGAAGCAGCCCCCCGAGGCCGCCGAGCAGCCCGCCATTGTCGCCGATCGCACCGCCGAGCACCGCCCCGAGTACGCCAAGGATCTGATTGCGTGTCGCCGCCGACTGCCGCTTCTTGCTGTGCTGCGCCGCGACATGGCCGACTTCGTGCCCCAATACGCCCGCAAGTTCGGCCTCGTCGTTCATCAACGCCATCAACTGGCGCGTGACATAGACATAGCCGCCGGGAATCGCGAAGGCGTTGTTCACCGGCGAATTGAGCAAGGTGACAGTGAAGTCGCTGGGACTACGCGACAGGCCGGACTGCACGGCGATGTTCTGCCCGATGCGGTTTACATAGCCTGCCTGCGGCCCGCTATAGGCGCCGCCGAATTCGGCCATCAACTGTGGATGCGCATCGGTGCCTTGCTTGCGTTCGGCGGGTGAAATGCTCGTTGCGGTCTTGATCGCCTTCAGCTGCGCGTCGGCTGCGCCGGTAACGGCAATGCCGCCCATCGCCAGCACCGCTGCCAGTTTCTTTCCGGTCTTCCAGCTCATCGAATGCCTCCCACTCAACTCTTCCGGTCAGGGTATCCCCATCGCGCGCCAAGGCAAGCCGCGCGATAAAATAAGGCGGGCCTTTTCGAACAAGGGAACGCGATGACCCGCAGTCGGGTTCCGCGACAACCGCGCCTAAGCGCGTCCCATCGCAAGGAATTTTTCCTCGCGCGCGGCGAGCAATGTGTCACGCGGCAGCCCCGACAGCGCGTCGAGTTCCTGCGCAATCGCATCGCCGAGCGCGGCAATCGCGACTTCGGGTGCGCGGTGTGCACCACCGACGGGTTCGGTGACGATGCGGTCGATGACTTTCAGTCCCAGCAGATCCTGCGCCGACATTTTCATCGCCGCGGCGGCATCGGCCGCCTTGTCCGACGTGCGCCACAGGATCGACGCGCAGCCTTCGGGCGAAATCACCGAATAGACCGCATGTTCGAACATCAACACACGGTTGGCGGCCGCCAGTGCAATCGCGCCGCCCGATCCGCCCTCGCCGACCACCGCGGCGACCATCGGCACGCCGAGCGCGAGACATTGTTCGGTCGACCGCGCAATCGCTTCGGCCTGTCCGCGTTCCTCGGCCTGGATGCCCGGAAAGGCTCCCGAGGTGTCGACGAGCGTGACGACCGGCAGGCCGAAACGATCGGCGAGCTGCATCAGGCGGATCGCCTTGCGATAGCCCTCGGGCTTCGCCATCCCGAAATTATGCTTCATGCGCGAGGGGATATCGTCGCCCTTTTCATGGCCGATCACCATGACACGGCGACCGCGGAACCGTGCCATCCCGCCCAAAATCGCCTGATCGTCGCCAAAATTGCGGTCGCCAGCAAGCGGCATCCAGTCGTCGAACAGGCCCGCGACATAATGTTTGAAATGCGGGCGATCGGGATGTCGCGCGACCTGCGTCTTTTGCCAGGGCGTCAGTTTCGAATAGATTTCGCGCAGCAGTTTGGAGGACTTGTCCTCCAACCGCGCGATGTCGTTGTCGATGTTGAGCGTGGGGTCGTCCCCCATTTCGCGCAATTCGGCAATCTGCCGATCGAGCGCGGCGACCTGTTTTTCGAAGTCCAGAAAGGCT
>JALDYH010000292.1:0-4134 GCA_032154175.1 Sphingopyxis sp.
CAGGTGATGAGCGCCGGCACCGGCGTGACGCACAGCGAGTTCAACCTCGAGGATGAGGAAACGACGCTGTTCCAGATCTGGATCATGCCCGACCGTGACGGCGGCAATCCGGGCTGGGGCGCGCGCCAGTTTCCCCAGGCCGACCGTTCGGGTCAATTCGTGACGCTGGCAAGCGGGATCGAGGGTGATGAAGCCCTGCCGATCCGCGCCAACGCCCGCGTCGCTGCGGCGACGGTGAATGCCGGGACGAGCGTCTCCTACGACCTCGAAGCCGGACGCCACGCCTATCTGGTCGCCGCCAAGGGCCGCATCCGCGTCAACGGCGCGGAGGCCGATCCCCGCGACGGCATCGCGCTCCGCGATGTCGGCACGATCAAGGTCGAGGCGCTCGACGACGCCGAACTGGTGCTCGTCGACAGCCTCTAAAAAGCCCCCGGGGCCGCCGACGTCCCCCTCCCTGACGGCGGCCCAACCGGTGCCGCGAGTTCTTCCCAAAAACATGGGCGGCTCGCGGCACCCCCTCTCCCCGAAGTGAAACAGGAGTATTTGAAATGACCCATATTCTTCGCATCGACGCCAGCGCCCGCAACGAAGGTTCGACGACGCGTCCGCTCGCCGACCAGCTGGTGAACCGTCTCGTCGAACAGGGTTACGGTGCCACCGTAACCCGCCGCGACCTCAACACCGCACCGCCTGCGCTGCTCACCGAAAGCTGGATCGGCGCCAACTTCACCGACGAAGACGCGCGCAGCGACGAGCAAAAGGCCGTGCTCGCGGGCTCGGACGAACTGATCGCCGAACTCGAAGCCGCCGATACGATCGTCATCACCGCGCCGATCTATAATTTCGCGATCCCCGCTTCGCTCAAGGCCTGGGTGGACCTCATCGCCCGCGCGCGCCGTACCTTCCGCTACACCGAAGCCGGTCCCGAAGGGCTGCTGACGGGCAAGCGCGCGTTCATCGTCTTCGCCTCGGGCGGCGTGCCGCTGGGCAGCGAAGTCGATTTCGCGAGCGGTTACCTCAAGCACATCCTCGGTTTCGTCGGCATCACCGACGTCACGATCATCGCCGCCGACGGCCATATGATGGACGGCGAAGCGGTCGCGCGCGCTACCTCGGCGATCGGCGAACTGAAGCAGGCTGCCTGAACCGATGCGCCGTCTCCCGAGCCTCTTCCTTTCGCACGGCTCGCCGATGATGGCGCTCGAGCCCGGCCCGGCGCCGACCTTCCTCGCCGGGCTGGGTACCCGATTGCCGCGCCCGCGCGCGATCCTCATTGTATCGGCGCATCATGACGCGGCGTATCAGGGTGGCCGGGCGACTGTCACCGCGTCCCCCGCGCCGCCGACAATCCACGACTTCGGCGGTTTTCCCGACGAGCTGTTCGCGATGCGCTATCCCGCGCCGGGCGATCCGGTGCTCGCGGCGCGCGTGGTCGCACTGCTCGCCGGCCATGGTCTTGCCGTCACTGCCGACGCCGAGCGCGGGCTCGATCATGGCGCGTGGGTGCCGCTGTCGCTGATCTATCCGGACGCGGACATCCCGGTCGTCCAGCTCTCGATCGCCTCGAACGCAACGCCCGAATGGCATTATGCGCTCGGGCAGGCGCTCACGCCTTTGCGCGACGAGGGCGTACTCATCATCGGATCGGGCAGCATCACGCACAATCTGCGCGCGCTCTTCTCCGCGCGCCTGCCGATCGACGCGCCCGCGCCGGCGTGGGTTACCGACTTCACCGACTGGGTCGCGGACCGCATGGCGGCGGGCGCCGTCGATGACGTCCTCCACAGCGTCGAGCGGGCCCCGCACGGCGCCGACAACCATCCGACGCCCGACCATATATTGCCGCTGTTCGTGGCGATGGGCGCGGGCGGCTCGCCTTTCAAGGCCGAACGGCTGCACCACAGCGTCACCTACGGCCTGCTCGCGATGGACGTTTACGCTTTCGACTGAACGCCGGTCCGCCTATAGCGCGCCATGCTCCTTTCAGATCGTGTCCTGTTCCTCGACGGCGAAGCCCTCGTCATCGACAAGCCCGCCGGCCTCCCGGTCGACGCCCCGCGCGACGGCAGTCTCAGCCTCGAAAATCATCTCGACCTGTTGAAGTTCGGCTTCAAGCGCTGGCCGCTTCCTGTCCACCGACTCGACCGCGACACCTCGGGCTGCCTGCTCCTCGCGCGCAATCCCAAGGCGCACGGTCGTTTCACGCGCGCGTTCGAAAGCCGTGAGGTCGAGAAGCAATATCTGGCGATCGTCGATGGCGTGCCCGGCGGCGACAGCGGCACGATCGACCTACCGCTCGCCAAGGTGTCGACCGCCGAAACCGGCTGGCGCATGGTCGGCGACCCGAAAGGCAAGCCGTCGGTTTCGCATTGGGAAAAGCTCGCGGTGGTCGGCGAACGCAGCCTGCTCCGCTTCCGCCCCGAAACCGGCCGCACACACCAGTTGCGCGTCCACGCGCTCGAAGGACTCGGCTTCGCGCTCGTCGGCGACCCCGTCTACGGGCGCGGCGGCACCAAAACCCGCACCCTGCTCCACGCCGAACGGCTCGTCGTAAAGCGTGACGTCAAGCCGTCAATAATTGCCGAGGCGCCGTTCCCCGACAGCTTCATCGCCCTGGGCTTCGCGGCACCCGAAGGCGCATCGCCGACCCGTGGCTGACATCCCCGAAAGCGCGATCAGCGAGAAATTCCTCGCGGGGTCGGGACCGGGCGGCCAGAACGTCAACAAAGTCGCGACGGCATGCCAGCTGCGCGTCAATATCTACGCCTTGGGCCTAGCACCCGACGCCTTTCGCCGGCTGAAGATTCTTGCGGGCAGCAAGGTGACGACCGAGGGCGAACTCATCATTCTTGCGCGCCGCTTCCGCACGCAGGAAGCAAACCGCGCCGACGCGCGCGCGCGGTTGGGCGAACTCGTCGATGCCGCGCTCGTCCGCCCCGAACGCCGCATCAAGACCAGGCCGAGCAAGGCGGCGAAGGCGAAGCGCGTCGACAGCAAGAAAGCGCGCAGCACGGTCAAGGCCGGTCGCGGACGGGTCCGCGGAACCGACTAGGCCCGCGATGACCAGTCTCTACCGTCTCGATGTCCCCGCCAGCACGATTGCCGCGGCATTCGGTGCCGAGGCAGGCAAGGACCCATGGACCGGCGATTATGTCGCGCCGGGGCGCCCTGCGCCGGTGATCGTCAGCGACGGCCGCGGCGGATCGCGGCGTTATCTGCGCCCGAAGCTGTGGGGCGTTCCGCCACCGCCCCAGGGTGATCGGCCGGTCACGGCCGTGCGCAATCTGCAAAGCCCCTTCTGGATCGGGACGCTCCGCCATGCCGAATTGCGCTGCCTGATCCCCGCGACCGCCTTTGCCTATTGGTCGGGTTCCGGAGGCGCGCGGCGGCAGCACTGGTTCTCGGTGCCGTCGCAGCCGGTCTTTGCCTTCGCCGGAATTCATCGTCAGGGCGATGACTGGCCCTGTTTCGCGGTCCTGACAACCGACGCCAACCGGCTGGTCGCGCACCATCAGCCAAAGGGCATGCCGGTGATCCTTCACCCTGAGGATTATGCCACCTGGCTGAGCGGCGAATGGCGCGCCGCCGTGGCGCTCGCGGTCCCTTTTCCCGGCCAGTTGATGACGGTCGGCGACACGCCGCCGGTGTAGCCGATTTTCACCATATCGCTTCACTTTGAGGTAACCAACGGCGCCCTAAAAGCGGTTCGACCAAGAATGAATGCAGGGACCGAATCCGTGTTGGGGAATCGCACCATCGAAACCAGGAAAGCGCCGGCCGCCGGGCGCGGCGCCGAGCGGGCCCCTGTAACCGCACGCGCACGTTTCCGGGAGCCCGGACTAAACCCGTTCGACGTCGAACTGTTCGACCTGTCCTCGACGGGCTTTCGCATGGTTACTTTTTTCCGGCCGCAGATCGGCAAGCATATCTGGGTGAACCTGCCGGGGCTGCAGCCGCTGGAAGCCATCGTACGCCGCGCCGATGGCAACAACTATGGCTGCGAATTCGTCAATCCGCTCCACCCGTCGGTGGCAAAGCATTTGCAGATCAAGCTGGGCCGCTAGTCAGCCCCCGGGCTTCTCCGACTTTTTCAGGATATGCTTCCACTCGGCGGGCGTCACACGCCCGACC
>JALDYH010000293.1:0-4111 GCA_032154175.1 Sphingopyxis sp.
TTCGAACGCATCCTCGAAGGCCCGCTGCTCGACCTGCTGCGCGAGGAATGCGGCCGCGTCATCGACCGCGAAGACGCGCGCCTCGACAGTCTCGGCGTCGAAGTCGACGGCATCAGCCACAAGGGCAAGCGCTATTTCGCCGGCGAATGCCAGCGCCGGCAACCCGACCTCCGCAAGATGCTGTTCAGCGAAACGATGGCCGACGTCTGCCGCGCGACGCTCGGCGACGACGCCTATTTCTTCTACGACCAATATGTCGTGAAGGGCGCCAGCGAGGGCATGCCGTTCAGCTGGCACCAGGATTCGGGCTATGTCGTCGGCAACGGCGGCCCCGCCGATCACAAGCCGTACCTGACCTGCTGGTGCACGCTCGACGATACGACGATCGCCAACGGCACCGTCCGCATCCTGCCTTTCTCGCAGGCGCCCGAAACGCGTGAAGGCATCGTCCCGCATATTCGCCAGCCGGGCAGCAACGACCTCGTCGGCTACACCGGCGACAGCGAGGGCGTGACGCTCGAGGTTCCCGCGGGCAGTATCGTCGCTTTCTCCAGCCTCGCGCTCCACGCGACCGGATCGAATTCGACCCCGACCATGCGCCGCGTCTATCTCGCGCAATATTCGCCCGAACCGATCCTCAATCCCGGCAGCAACCACCTCCGCCGCAACGCGATCGCCTTTCTGCGCGGCGGCAGTCAGGTGACCTTCAACTAAGGGAGACCTTCATGATCGATCGCCCCGTTTCCGCGCACCGCTCCCGTATCGTTGCGCTCGGCGGCAACGCCACCGCCGGCGGTTCGGCCGAGCGTCTGCTCCGCCACGCGCTCATGCGCTGCGAGGCGCAGGGCGCCGACACGATGCTCTTCGCAGGCGAGGCGATCGACCTCCCGATGTACGCTCCGCACCGCAGCGAACGCTGCGCAAGGGCACAGGCGCTGACGGCCGCGTTGCGCGGCGCCGACGGCATCATCGTCGCCTCGCCCGCCTATCACGGGACGGTGTCGGGCGTGGTCAAGAATGCGCTCGACTATGCGCAGGACCTCGTCTCCGACGAACAACCCTATTTCGACGGCCGCGCCGTCGGGCTGATCGCGGTCGCGGGCGGCTGGCAGGCTGCGGGCAGCACGCTCGCAACGCTGCGGTCGATCACTCACGCGCTGCGCGGCTGGCCGACCCCGATGGCGGTCACCGCAAATTCCAGCCAGCCGCTGTTCGACTCCGACGGCTTCGTCACCGACGCGGGCATCGACCAGCAACTGGACATCATGGCGCGGCAGGTGATGATGTTCGCGCAGATGAAGGGCGAACATGCGGCGGCCGCCCGGCGCGGACCGGCGGAAACCCTGTCGCTGGCGGGCTGAGGCCGGCAAGATTCTTCTTTGAAATCCGCTCGATGGCGGCGAGAGAGGAGAGATGCCATGGGCGACCCTCCTCGCGATCTTTTGTTGTATGACCGATGCCGCGTCCGCCGCCGGCGCACGGGCGACGCCGCCGGCAGAGGCGCAAGAGCAGAATGCCGATGCAGTTCCGGCCGACCCGCAGGCCGTCGATGCGTCGCCCGGTACCGTCGATGCGCTGACGCCGGAGTGCGACCGGAGCGATAGCGAGGCGTGCATGCAGCTCGGCTATGTCTACCTCGAAGGCGACGGCGTTCCGAAAGACGATGCGCGCAGCACCGCGCTGTTTGCTCGCGCCTGCGATCTGGGAAAACTGACTGGTTGTACGATGACCGGCTATGCCTACAGCGAAGGGCGGGGCGTCGAGCAATCGCACCACCGGGCGGCGTCCTATTATGCCTATGCGTGCCATGGCGGCGAGGCGACCTCCTGCTCGAACCTCGGCCTGTCCCATATCGGCGGCGACGGTGTTCCCAAGGACGCGAAACGCGCCGCCACGCTGTTCAGGAAGGCGTGCGACATGGGCGCAATCGACGGATGCGCGAACCTCGGGGCATCCTATTCGCTTGGGAAGGGGGTTGCGCCGAGCCAGCGGCAGGCAGGACGGCTGTTCCGGAGGGCCTGCCAGGCCGGCGATCAGCACGCCTGCTATAATCTCGGGGTTCTTTATCGCGACGGGCTCGGCATGCCGCGCGACTATGAAAGGGCGCATGCCTTGTTCGAGCAATCCTGCCGGGTGGACGATGCATCGGCGTGCGGCAATCTGGCCATGCTGGTGGACGACGGACGCGGCGTGCGCAAAAATCGCCAGCGCGCTCTCGAACTGTACGATCGGGCCTGCCGTCTTGGCGAAGCCGAAAGCTGCTTCTCGCTCGCACGGGCCTATCAGGACGGCACAGGCGTGATCCGCGACAATGGTCGCGCGATCGAACTGCTCGAGCGGACGTTGACGCTCGACCCCGAGACCGACGCCGCCGCCGACGCGGTCGAGGCTTTGGCAATTGCCCGCGGCACCCGCGTTGACGCCGATGGCGGGGACACAAGCATGCCGCCGAAAGGTCGCTAGATCGCCGCGGGTCCGGTGAGAGATCGGGCGCTGCTTCAACGGAATTCCTTGACGGGCCATCCGTCTACCGGAGCGGATGCACAGCCGGACAGAATCGCATTGTGCCACCGTTGGCGCTCGGCTTGGGACGGCTCGGGGGGCGTTAGCGAATAGGAGAATTCGATGTCCCCCTCTTTGAAGAAACTGACACCTGCAATGGTGATCCTGGCAGGCTCTCTTGCTCTGGGCGGCTGTGCTACCAAGGGCTTTGTGCGCGAACAGGTGGCCGTGGTGAGCCAGCGTGTCGATGCGCTCGAAACGCAATTGCAGGCGACCGACGGTACGGCGAAGGCGGCATTGGCCGAGGCACAGTCCGCATCGGGGCAGGCGCAGAATAATGGCCAGCGTCTGGACCAGCTCAATGCCCGCGTCGATGGTATCGAACAACGCATGCAGGAGGCGCAGCGCAAACGGCCGCGCAATTGACACCCGATGTCTCGTGAGGCCGGAACTTTCGTCTAAATGTATCGAACCATGATCAAGGTCTGCCTGGCGCTTGCCGGACTCGGGCTGACCGCTTCGGCGTCTGCCTGGGCGGCGGAGCGTCCAGACGTGCCAGGACCGACGGCGCCGCAAGCAAGCGAAGCGAAGGACAAGGACGAAGAAGAACGATCGGTGGCGGCCGCGCGCGTTGCCGACTGGATCGCGGCGTCAGGGGACAACAGTGCCCTGCCGTACATCATCGTCGACAAGACCGCCGCTTCGCTTCTTTTGTTCGATGCCGACGGGAAATCGCTGGGCCAGGTTCCGATATTGATCGGCGTCGCTGTCGGCGACGAGGCAACGCCGGGCATCGGGAGCAAGAACCTTGCGGAAATCGGCCCCGCGGAGCGAACGACGCCCGCGGGGCGCTTTCTCGCCAAATTCGGAATGGCGGCGGGAAGGCAAAAGGTGCTTTGGGTCGATTACGCCACGTCGGTGGCGCTCCATCCCATTCCGAAGGGCAACCAGAAAGAGCGCCGCCGCCAGCGGATATTGTCCCCCGGCATCGAGGATAACCGCATCACATTCGGATGCATCAACCTGCCGGTGGCCTTTTACAGCAAGAGCGTCCGTCCTCTTTTCCAGAGCAAGGGCGGATACGTCTATATATTGCCCGACACCAAGCCGCTCGAGGCGGTTTTTCCACGTCTCCTCGCCCGGTCTTATTGAACGGGGCTGCCTGCTGAACGGGATTGGCCTCCCATTTCAGCGCGGCGCCATCCGGATCCCGCCATCAAGCCGGATATGCTCGCCGTTCAGATAGCCGTTGCGGCAGATTTCGAGCGCCAGCGCCGCATATTCGACCGACCGTACGGTCGACAAATATGTTCCGGCCCTATGGCAAGCCTCCGTCGGCCTGCGGAAGCGAGAATCGAACCCACCTCGTTCGGGCGGCCGGTTGCGATCGCATTGATTCACAGGCGCCGTCGAAAATGACAAAAATTTGAATGACATGCCTTCATGGCATCAGGCCAAGGCGGGTAGGTCAACGTCGGCAGACAGTCATAAGGCGGGCCGGAAAGTGATCCGGCAATAGTCCGTTCCGGACCAGGATACTGAAAATACGCCATGATCTGGCGATGATGGTGCGGTCGAGAAGACTCGAACTTCCACGGCCTTTCGGCCA
>JALDYH010000068.1:0-19830 GCA_032154175.1 Sphingopyxis sp.
GCTTCGGCTTCGGCTTCGGCTTCGGCTTCGGCTTCGCGTTGCTTACGCGCTTCCCATCCCTTGATCAAACCCTCGATCTTCGTGCCGGCGAATAGCGCGTTGTCCTGCAGTGAACGAATGATCTCCGTTGCGGCCTTGTTCGGAGGGGTTTCCTTTTCCAATTCCTGCACACGCCTCACAATGGCGACAGGATCATCGAAAAAATTCTCCATCGCATCGAGCGACAAGCTCGCGTTGGGACGGAACAACTTTTTCAAGAAGGAAGTTAGCCCCGAATTTGATGCGGTATAATCTGCTACCAGTGGCACGAGCCCCGCTCGTCCGCCTGCCTGCGACCAACCGTATAACATATGGATTCCCCACCTTTCGGTGAGGATCGTTTTAATGCCGCCCTGCTTGTAGCGACGGATTATGATCTCACCGATCTTTTCGAACAGCTCACGCGTCATAAGGACGTCGCTAGGATCCGGCCTGTTGCCATAGACGCCAAGATTGAAGGTCTCCTGCCGGAGGAGATAACTGAGAAAGCCGAGCGCCTCCGCACCGGTAAAAACCGTTGTGAGGAGCGCCTCGACCCGCTCGGCGAGGAGCTTATCCTTGAGGTGCTTGAAAAAGGCCCGCAGATCGCTCCAGAGTCTGGGGTACCCCCATTCGTCGTCGATAGCATCGGCCGCGAGATTGTCGGCACTGGTCGCGAGCGCAAACGCTAACTGCTCGACTGGCCAGCCCTGCAAAATCTCAGGCTCTACATAGCGCAATATTTCGATCAGCCGCTCGGCCTTGGTAATGCCCGCGTCTCCGCGCTCCTTGCTCATGTCGAGAATGACGCGTTCGGCATCGTTCGCGCCCATCGCCGCAGCTTCGAGTAGCCGGGCTAGGTCAAGTTCGGTGACTGCCGCAGCTGGCTCGACGAGCGTAAAATAGAGTCGGCTGTAATTGGGACTTGAAAGACGCTTTTCCTGAGCGTCGCGCAGGCGCGATGCCCGCTCGGCAGAAGAGAATATTCGTTTGTCGGGCTCGTCATTATAGCCGAAAGTCTGGATACCGGGCAGCCGCCGTTCCAGTTCGAACTGCATGCTCTCCCATTCGAGCTTGTCACGCGCGAACGCCTCTTCGAGTGCCCGCCACATCTCTTTCCGGCTCTGCTCGGAGATAAGCGCCCGCCCCGCAGCGATCGCGGTAAAACCAACAAGATATTCCTCGATCCAACGATAGAGGCTTGGCGAGGCGACCGCGATCATGCGCAGCCATACGAGATCGGGTAGATCGACTCGCCCCTCGAGCGTCGGCCAAAAGACGCGAAGGCTGTCTAGCACCCGCACAACCTTGCGCGGCGTATCTAGCGCCCGTCCGCCCGTTTCGTCGATAATATGCTGAAGGTCGGGGACACGGTCCATATCGCAGCGCGCGAATGTCTTGAGCTCACGTTCGAACCAGCGCCGCAGCGCGAAGGATTCGGGTCGGGGAACGGCGACCTCAGTCTGGATGATCTTTTCGAGAAACGCGAGGCCATCCTCGACATTCATCGCGGTGCGGATCGCCGAACCCAATATGTTGGAATCGTAACAGAGGAGGTACGAGATGTTCGGAAAATCAGCGACCGAGCGGACGAGGCGCAACAGTTCGGCGACCTCGGATGGCTCGAGACGATCGACGTCGTCGATCGCGACCACGATTCGACAGTCGAGGCTGAGCAGCGCTTCGGCGAGTTTGTTCTTTTGCTCGACGAGTGTCGGCCCTTCGCCACGATCTCCGGCGGCATCCCCGACGGCTTTCATGAGATCGCCCACAATGGCAGCCCCAGGAACGATGAGTCCTACGGCGCTCGTAAGCTTTCCAATCGGGGTGAGATGACGCGCGTAGGATTTGAATTGGTCGGCGACGTTGCTTACGGCACGGGTCGTTGTTCGCGTCGCATCGCCGCGCGCCAGTTCAATCCCGGCAATCGCCTTGGCGAGATCTTCGAACAATGCGGCAAGCAGCTGATCACGGTCCCCAATCAACCAAGGGCGGAATTCGACGGCCGCGACCTTCGCGGCGTCCATCGCCCTGAGTTCGGCCATGGTCAGCGCGAGGAGGCTCGACTTTCCCGAGCCCCATTTGCCTTCGATCCCAAAGACGAACCCCTTCCCCGCTGCCAGTTCGGTCAGCGCCTGCGCGATACGCTCGGCGAGCTTGGAAAAACCAAACTCATCGCCGGTCCGTTCGGTAATTGGACGATCGCCGTGGAACCGTATCTCGCCGGTGGCTGGCTCACCATCATCGCGCGCGACGGCGATGCCGTCCCCTTTGGTTACTGGCTCGTGCGACCCCATTTCTCTCGCCAAATCGCCCCCTGCGTAAAAGATTCCCTATCACCGGCACGGGCTATCACAACGTCTGCGCACTCCGACCTAGCTTGAACCGTGGCGGAGTGCCGTCTGGATCAGCCATTGGCAAGCTAAGGCAAGCAGCGCGTAATAGCCTAACTAAGGCGCAAGCAAATTCCTCCAATTTTCACGAAGAAAGCGTCTATTTTGGCTCGGCTGCATCCCACATTCTGCGCGCTGCATCGAACAAAGCCCTGACTCTTTCGTATCGCTTCAGAGATTCATCTTCTTCTATGTCCTTGAAAGACTGATCGATCACGTCAATTTCAGTTTCGTTGAGCATGCCGTTCCGTCGATTGGAAGCGAGTAAAACCATTACACCATTCAGGGCAAGCTGACCCAGTGAATTGCGTTCGTTCACATTGTCAATCATGCGGATGAGGTCTTGAATAGTCTTTGCGGTCTCAACGTCCATCGGCGGTCCTCCTTATGCGTTGGTATAGCGACCCATTTGTTGGGGCGAAAGGTAGTTGCAAAGCTCGGAAGATTTTCCCCGAGAGGTCGACGTCATCGACTAACCGCATGCCAACATCGGCGAAGATGCCATCAGATCGACGGCCCATGCTGCGCGACCCCCTCCCGCGTGGTAATGTCAGCTTTTAGGAAGTAAGCGCTTATCATCGGAACGGCGTAGGTGAGGCGCGAAGCAGCGGCACTACGCACCGCCGCTCGGCGCTGAACCTAGACCCAAAGGGTCACGCCGACGAGGGACAGAAACATCCCGCACAAGATCCCGCCGGTCGCGCCCCATGTGACCCACCAGTCCTGCTCGTTAGTGGACCGGCGCTGCTTGATCATGCCCTCAACGCGACCGAGCGAGCGCGCCAGCGCGTCGCGCGCGTCACCAATCGTCTTCCCGTCCTCGGCTCGGTAGCTCATCAACGCTTCGTGTAATTCCACAGCGATCGTTCGCGGCGTGAGCAGCATCGCCGGCTTCTCGTTGATACTTTCGATCTGCTTTTCCACCTGGCCGAGACGCGACGCGATGTCGCGCAGGGTGAGCGAGTAATCGGGAAGCTTGTCCTTGGCGGCGGTGAGGCCTTCGATCGCGGAGCGCTGCAGGGATATCTCGCGGCGGAGCTCCTCGAAGGCTTTGGCGGCATCGGCTGCGGGCGGGGTGCGGTCCGGTTTCTGGGTCATGAGAGCAACTTACATCGAGATACCCATGCCGCGTCCACGGCCGAGATATTGCTGTAAGTCCTGAGACAGCGTTTTTCCTCTCACTGCGTCCAGCCCGAGCTGCGCGCGCCGATTCTGGAGCAGCGACTCGAGCTGCGGATCTCGGTGGAGGCTCTTCGCCATGTCGGAGAGATTGGCACGCGCCGCGTCCCGAACCGCATAAGTTTCGGCCTGATGCAGCCGCCCGGTTTCCTTGTTCCATTTCGCGACGAAGAGTTCGGCGCGCTTCTCGGCGTCCGCTGCGAGCCGCTTCGCCTCGGCGGCGAGTTGACCGCGCTCCTGTGTTGCCCTTTCCCCCGCGACACGCTCGGCGGCTCGGGCGGCGTCCTGGCGGTCCATCGCCGTGATCGCACCCGCGGTGCGTCCTTCGGCCGCGTCGCTCGCAAGCTTATAGCTCTTGCCGAAGGCGTCGCGCAGATCACTCGCGCCCCCGGGGCGCAGAGCATCGAGCTTACGGAACGCCTTGCGGTAGTTGTCGATCTCGTGCGGTAGTTCCTTGCCGCCGGCGCGGCGTACATCGACGATCTCCTTCGTTACCCGCGCAAAGCGCTCGACCGCCTTGTCGAGCTCGGCCCGCACGGGTGCGGGATCGAGGGCACGCGCCTTTACGCGCACCTCGGCGAGGCTGACCGCCCGCTTGATCCTGCGCGCCGGTTCCGCCACCGCTTCGCGCGATGCGGTGAGTTTCAGGCCTTCGAACATGCCGCGATCCGGCTCGACCGCCTTCACCATCTCCCTCACACGGTAATCGCTCGCCATATCCTTTCCGCGCTCGCGCGATGCCGCGCGCACGAGCTTCGACTGATTGGCAAAATCATCGCGGCCATAGTAGAGATCGACCTGCTCGCGATGCCTGGACAGCGCGACATACGTCGAGTGGCTGTCTACCCCCGGCGTCGCGAGCATCTGCGCCCGGTCGACGGTCATGCCCTGCGCCTTGTGGATCGTCGCCGTATAGCCGTGATCGACATGGGCATAATCCTTCACGTCGAACGCCACGCTGCGGCCGTCGTCGAGCATCACGGCCATGCGCATCGGGCTCGCGCTCTGCACGGTCCCGAGCGATCCGTTCTTCACCCCAAGGTGGCGCTCGTTCTTCAGGAACATGATGCGGTCGCCGGTAGCAAAGCTCCGCTCGCCGCGCTCGACCGTGAGCGCGACTTCATTGCCGAGCGCGCCGCCCGCCTTCAGGCGCTCGCGCACGGCCTCGTTGAGCTCTCGCACTTCATCATTGGTGTGCGTGAGTATTATCCGGCTTGCATCTGGATGCGCTTGCCGGTCACGATCCCAGGCATCGACAAGTTCGGTGCGCGCTGCCTCGCGCGTCTCAGCCGCATGGACAAAACCCGCCTCGGCATAACGACCGATCGCCTCGCCGGTCCGCCCGGTGGCGAATTCGCGCGTCGCCTCGCGTTGCCACTCCTCCTGCTGACGGCGGATGTCCATGATTTCGACGGCACCGTGGCGCTCGGCGGCGGCACGGAATGCCGCGCCCGCTTCGATGGCCTGCAACTGCTCGGGGTCGCCGACCAGCACGACCTTGGCACCCTGTTTCTCCGCTTCCGACACGACGCGTTCGAGCTGGCGTGTACCGACCATTCCGGCCTCGTCGATCACAAGGATGTGATCGCTGGTAAGCCGCTCGCGATCGTTCGCCCACTGATGCTCGAGGCTCGCCAAGGTTCGCGAGCCGATCCCCGAACCATGTTCGAGGCCTTCGGCCGCGATGCCCGACAGCGCCGCGCCCCGCACCTGATAGCCCGCCGCCTCCCACGCTTCGCGCGCGACACCGAGCATCGCGCTCTTACCCGTCCCGGCGTAGCCGATGACATTGCTGATGCCGCGCGCGCTGGTAACGTGCTCGAGTGCGCCGCGCTGCTCGGCGGAAAGGTCAAGCCCGTGATCCAAAGCGCGCGAGAGCGCAAGCTCGCGATGCCGTTCCGGGACCGCGTGATGGCGGCGCGCATCTAGCATCGCGGTCGCGCGCTCGAGGCGTTGTTCGGTTTCGATCATCGAGCGCGACGTGAACCGGAGATCGCCACGGCCGTCGTTGCCCAATTCAACAAGATCGGGGGAAGATTTGACTGCCGACATCACCGCATCGAATTGCTCCTTGCCGTCGCTGTGCCGATGCGCGAACATCGCGAGGTCGCGGTTCGTGAAGGTAGCTTGCCGGTGTGTAATCGCGTCGAGCGCCATCCCGGGATTGGCGATGATCTTCTCGCCGTTCGATCGGGCAATTTCCAGATGCTCGCCGAACCGGTCGGCTTCGAGACCCTGCGAAGCCATCCGCGACGCCGCGGGGCCAATCTTGTGCTGCGGCTCAAGGTCGATGCCCTGCGCCTTTAAGGTGCGATGATCGATGCGAGCGTCGATATCGAGTTCTGCAAGCCGCTGGTTGACATGTTCGGACCAAGCCTCACGCCAATGGGTCAGCAGCTCGGTTCGGTTCCAGTCGCGAACCTTGCCACCGAACCCGGCCGATCCATCGTCGCCGGATCTAATCTCCCGCATCGTCAGCATGACATGCGCGTGCGGTTTGGCGAGACCATCGGCGCCGATATCCCAATGGACGTTGAGATCGGCGACCATGCCGCGGTCGACAAACTCCCTGGCGACGAAATCGCGCGCGAGATCGATGCCCTGCTGCTCGGTCATCTCGCGCGGGATCGCGAACTCGATCTCGCGCGCAAGCTGCGCATCCTTCCGAAGCTCGGCCGCCTCGACCGCATTCCACAGTTTCTCGCGATCAAGCCATTCCTCAGGCGCATTCTCGGGCAGCAACACTTCGGAATGAACGACGCCCGCCTTGTTCGAGAAGTCGTGGCTGCGACCGAGCCGCTCATCGTGCAGCCGATCGGCGGAACGGTAGGCCGCGGCAGCAACCGCGCTGCTGCCGACAGCGCGGGAAATGACTTTTGCCGAGAAATGATAGATCGCCATGGCGACCGTCCATTTACGGCAAAACAAGCACGTCGGCACGACGTATAAGCGCGCCCTCACACGATTTCATCGCGCTCGGGATCGTAACATCTCATTGAATTCCAGCACCTTGTGGCGCCGTGAGACTCGGCATAGCTGGATCGTCCGACCCTCGAATAATGAAGGACAAACCATGCGCAAACCGAGAGATTTCGACGCCGAACTTCAGGCGCTGACGGACAAGGCAAAGACAATCAAGGCGAGGAAGCAGGCGCAACTCGGCGAGTTGGTTGCCGCCACCGGCGCCGACGATCTCGACATGGAAGTGCTCGCCGGGGCGTTGCTCGATGCAGCCCTGACCACCGACGCAGCGCGAAAGGACGCGTGGCGCAAACGTGGCGCAGGCTTCTTTCGCGGAGGCGGCGCCGGCACTCGGCGAGGCGCTCGTGTCAACGCGAGCGGCATCGAAGCGGCTGGTGCAGGCTCGCAATCGCCATCAAGCGAAACGGGCAAGACATGACAAGCGAGCGTGGCAAGTGAAGCGCCGCGAGCGAACGCGCCAATTGATCGAGCTTGGCGGTCTCGTCGCCAAAGCCGGTCTGGTCGAGCTGACCCACGATGATCGCGCCGTCATTCTCGGACTGCTTGTGGAGGCAGCCGCAAAGCTGCGTGGCGCGGAGTGCGAACAGCAAATGTTGGTTTGGGGTCGACGAGGCGGAAGGGCTTTTGAATATGGCGACGATCCGCATATGATTGATCGCAAGGATAATGCGCGGAGACGGGAATAGGATGCGCGATCACATCATCAGCGAGATCAGACGGCTAGCGTCTGAAAATGGCGGTAAGGCACCCGGCAATCAGGCCTTCGTTTCGGCCACGGGAATAACCGAGACTAAATGGCGCGGCAAGTTTTGGGCGCGCTGGGGCGATGCACTTGTCGAGGCGGGTTTCGCGCCAAATGTCTGGACCGGCAAAAGCGATGCGGCGGTCTTGCTTGAAGGGCTTGTTTCGGCGTGTCGCCACTATAGAAAGTTTCCGACCAATTCGGAGATCGCGATGTTGCGCCAATCCGATCCAGCAATCCCGTCACCAAAGGTGCTTCAGATCAGTTTCGATGGGCGAGATGGTCTTGTTAGGGCCTTGGCCGATCATATTTGCGACGAGCAGGATTATGATGATATCCGAGCCTTGCTGCCGAAGATTTCTGCGAAACCTCGCAGCGACGTTCGCGCACCCAAAATATCAGATGGCCATGTTTATCTCATCAAGTCGGGCGACTTCTTCAAAATCGGACGAAGCGACGAACTGGAACGCCGCGTGAAGGAAATCCGCATTGCTCTGCCGGATGCGGCGGTTTTATTGCATTCCATCACGACCGATGACCCACCCGGCATCGAAGCTTACTGGCATCGCAGGTTTGCGGATAGGCGGGCAAATGGGGAATGGTTCAAGTTGACGCCAGAGGACGTGAAGGCCTTCATGCGCCGCAAATTTCAGTAAATTTCCAAACTGGAATTTGGACATTCCCTACTCGGCGGTGCTTGCCTGCCGTTCCAAGAGAGCGATCCGTTCTGAACAGATCGCGTGAACCGCGCGCCCCAATTCCTCGACGCAGCCGCCCAGCCAGAGTAGCTCTTCCTCAGTGATAGGATAATGCTTCGAGTAGCGCGCCTTTACATAAGCTTCCTTGAGCTTCTCGAACCGCGCGCGGTCGGCGCGCGTTTCGCGGGGCCAGGCATCGACGAGCCGCATGTCGAGACGCTCGGCCTGCGTCCGCAGGAAGCCGAGATTGTGGACGTGAGGAGTGTAGAAGGTGCAGACGAGAAGGACGCAGTGGTAAAGGCTTTCGCTGGCCTGATGCATTAAAAATGCTGCGCGCTTGTATCGGCCCTTCGCGATCAGATGATTTGCGCTATCCCGAAAATCCTCGGCTGCCGGAATCCATTCCTCAAAATACTCTTTCGCCATCGCAAGCGCCTGATCGGGCGTTTTGGGCTTCGGTGTATGAAGCGGCTTCTCGTCATATTCGTATAGCGCGATGCCGTCCTTCGCGACATCGATGAAGAAATAGCGCCCGTGCGCGAGTCCGTCGTTCACCTCCTGCACCGTGTGAACGATGAAGTTGACCGGCGTGTGGAGCGTCTTGTCGATAGCGAGTTCGCGAATGAGCCGGTCGTCGAGTTTCGCCCAATAATCGACCTTCTCGGTCAGGCGCTGGTCGTTGACGATGATGAGCAGGTCGAAGTCGGAGCGATAGCCCTTCGCCGTGTGCGGCTCATCGACCCAGCCGCCGCGCGCATAGCTGCCGTAGAGGATGATCTTGTCGATCCTCCCCTTCTTCTTCCAGTCCATCGTCGCAAGCGCGAGCGCATCTTCGAATTCTTCGAAGATGATCTGCTTCACGCGTTCGAGTTCGCGCTGCTTGTTGGCCGGAAGATGATCAAGGTCGGTGCGCATTGTTTTCACCCTGTAATTACGCTCGCCGGATGGCAAGCGCCATCCCGTCGATGCGCAGTCACCAAGGCCAGAATTTCCACCACCACGGATCCTTCTCGTCCATGACCTTGAGCAGCGTTTCCAAGCTCGCCGCAAAATGCTGCTCGACCTCGTCGACGTCGATTCCGAGTTTCCCAGCGATGTCCGGATAGCCCATCTCATCGACGCGTATCGCCAGAAACACGCAACGCTCCATCTCGCTCATCCTATCCACCGCGCGTTCGGCACGGCGAAGGATGAGCCGCTCTTCGCTGAACAGGCGCATGTCCCTTCTCCTTCAAACCACAGCACCCCGGCCGGAAGGGAGCGGGGTGGGCGGCAGGAGGGAGCCGACAGACCCGCGGGTGGAGGACGGTCGGCATCCGCAGGACCGGAACGAAGTGGAGGACCCGCGGCACGCGGGTTGCGGCCCGGCCGTGCGTGGCTAGAGGCGAGTGACGCCCATCCCCGCTCCCGCCCTGCCGGGAGATCAAGCGCCGCCGCGAAGCGGCGACCGTGTCGGGCGCGCACGCGCGCCTACCTACCTACCATGAGCCGGATATCGATCGCGCCGTCAGCGGCGCGGCATTTTGGGCGCGACCGCCCGCTTGGGCGGTCACAATTGGCCCGTCCCGGACAATAGAACCAGATTGGGGCAAATATTTTCGAGGGTGCTTCTGGGTGCTCTGGGACGCACCGGGACGCAGACGGACGCAATAGAGGGAATCCCGGCCAATCGCCCGTATCTCAAGCGCTTGACGTAGGTCTTTGCTGCGCCACATCCTGTGCGCCGAGAGGGCAAACAGCGTCAACTAATGGAGAAAATGTCCATGTCGTCTCAACCGCCTCCCGACCGTTTCCTTCGCCTCAACACCGTTCTCGATCGCACCGGTCTCAGCCGTGCGACACTCTACCGGAAGATTGCCGCCGGCACCTTTCCCAGACAGATCAAGATCGCCGAACGCTGCTGCGGCTGGCGCGAGTCCGAAGTGACCGCCTGGCAGCGCAATCCCTTCTATTTCACCGTCGACGACCTGCCGCCGATCGCGGCCTGATCCATGTGCGGGAGCGCGCCAAAGCCCCGCACCGCCGAGGCGGTGCGGGGCGACCGATCACTCAGTCGGCCGGGTTCCAGATAAGGGCGTAACCGTCTTCACCGTCCTGGCCGGCGGCGCGGCCAAGGTTCGCATAGAGCCGGCGCGGCCCGAATTCGGGAGCGGCGAGGCTCAGCGACACATAGGGCTCGCCCGATTGCTGTCCGGTGCGGATCCAGCCGGCGCCGATCTCGACGCCTTCGGAATAGACCCGGTAGTCGGGCTGGACGTCGCCGCTCTTCGAACGGTTGGTCCGGATTTCGACCGCTGCGCGGATCGAGAGGGTCTTGAGCTGGCCAACGAAGCCTTTTTCGATGGTGCCGTTCACAAAGCCGATTGCTGCCATTGTTCGTCTCCTGAATGCTGCCGCGGGACCATCCCTGCGGCATGGGCGGACCAGAGACCGGCGCATAAGGCGCTCCGCGAACCCGAAGGGCCGCAGCGAAGCGGAGGAGTGCGGCGGCGCGATTATTTGAAGCGAAGCGGCCCGCGAGGAGCCGGCGCAGCCGGCGGGGAAATAATCGCACCGCCGCACTTTTGCGAGGCGCCGCGCCGGTCCAGGTCCAATCGCCCGTCGCCGGGGATGGTTCAGCAATATGCAAGTCGGGATCGATATGGCTCCGGCTGGCGAGACGTCAGAGAATAAGCAGCGCACCAGCCCCGCCCAAACCACAGCGGGTCGCAGCTCCAGGACACCAGCACAGCATGATGCCCGACCAACCCCGCATTGTCGTTCCGGAGGTCCGGCGAGCATCGTCCGGCACCCGCATCTTGGGCTTGTCTTCTTGCGGCCAAATTGACATGATTCCGCTACGCGAACGCATCTCTGGCAGCATTCGCGCGATCTTTTCGCCAGCTATCATGAACGCCAGTCCGTAACAGGACCGGCGGCCGTAACGGACCATGGTTCGCGACAGCGACCGAACGGCGGCACAGCATTGGGATACGGGCATCCGGCCTTTGCCGGCCGCGCCCGTTCGTGCCGTCCGGACTTCGCGTGCCTCCACTTTCCTCGAACTCGCTCGGCGCCGAGTGCGTCCTGCTTCCGGATTCGCTCGGGCATCCCGGAGCGGAAACCGAGCCATGCTCTGCCCGCGCTGTAGCGGCCGCCGAATGCGAGCTCGCAGAGGCCTATCGCGAGCATCGCGGCGCGCTGCTCGGCTTTCTGCGCCGCAAAGCCGGCCCAGAGGAGGCGCCCGATCTTGTGCAGGAAGTCTTCGCGCGCGCGGCTGGCAGTCGGCAGCGCGGCAAGCTCGTCAATCCGGGAGGATTTCTCCGCCGCATCGCGCAGAATTTGCTCATCGATCGAGCTAGGCACAAAAGAAGCCATGATGTTCTCATCCTGCCCTTCGAGGACCAGCGCGATGCGGTGTGCTCGCCGCGGCAGGAATGGCAATTGGAGGCAAACGACCTGCTCGGCCTGTATGAACAGGCGGTCGATGCGATGCCGTTCAAGACGCGGCGCGTCTTTCTCATGCACCGCGTCGATGAGCTCAGCTACCGGGAAATCCACGAACGACTTGGCATCAGCATTGCGACCGTCGAATATCATATGATGCGCGCCCTCGCCCATATCGCGACCGCACTGGAGGTCGAGCGATGAGCAATGCGGACTATCCGCTCGACGAGGTCGCCCGGGCATGGCTGGTCAAGATGCGCGGCGAGGATGCGGCGCGCCTGCGAGGTGAATTCGAGACATGGCTCGCGGCGTCGCCCGAGCATCGCGCCAGTTATCGGCGGATCGAACAAGCGCTGGAACAGTCGGCCATCCTCAAATCGTCGCGCCACCATGGGTTGGCGCGCGCGAGTGCCCGCTCGCCGTCGGCCCATAGGCGCTGGCTTCCTGCGGGCTCTGTTGCAATATCCGCCCTGCTGCTGATCGCGGTAGGCGCTAACATCCTGATGCCGACAGGCTCCAACGACAGCCTGATCGCGGCACGCGCCGCCGAACCGCTCGTCACCCGCCGCGGCGAGATACGGACCTTCAAGCTCCCGGGCGGTGCGACGGCGACACTCGATACCGACAGCCGGCTCGAATTTGTCAATGCGAACAATCACCGGCACCTTCGCCTGACACGCGGCCTTGCCAGGTTCGACTTCGGCGACGGCGGCGCCCCCTTCCGCGTCGAAGTCGGCGGCTCGGTCATCAGCGGCGACAAGGCGGAACTCGACATCGGCATCGCGGATAGCAGCGGGATCGTCATCAGAGTGCTGCGCGGAAAAGCGCAGATGGGACCGCGCGCCGCAATCGGCGCGGGTCATATCATTCTCCCCCAGCCCGAGCCGAGCCGCTATCTGAGTGCTGGCGGCGAGTCTCTACAGCCGCAGATGCCGACCCGCGAACTGCCGTCGGCCGATTGGCCATCCGGCTGGTCAGAACATCGATCGATCTCGCTCGCGGCGCTCGCGCGCGAAGCCAACCGTTATGCCACGAGGCCGATCGTCATCGACGATAACGCAACAGGACGGCTCGAGGTCTCGGGGCGCTTCCAGGTCAGCCGGCCTGAACATCTCGCCGGCCGCCTCGGCCAACTCTTCGACCTGTCGGTCGAGAAGCGAGCCGACGGCATTCATCTTAACCAGCGATAAAAATTTGCCCGACTGACTAAGGCTCCCTCTTACCCTCCGTCATGCCCCTTCACCGGTCGTGCATCCCGCGCACGGCCCAACCATGAAGGGGGAGAAGGATGTCCAGAAAATCTCATTCGCTGGCCGCGCTAATGGCCGGCGCTGCCATGGCGCTGACGCCGGGGACGGCGCAGGCAGTCCAGCAAGAAGAGCAAAGCTTCAACCTGCCGCAGCAGGATCTCGGTGACGCGCTCCGCAGCGTCGCCGCGCAGACAGGGATCGAACTCTATATCTCGTCGCGTGACCTCCAAGGCCGGTCGTCGCCGCCGCTCTCCGGCAAGATGACGGCGCGCGAGGCGATCGAGACGCTCCTGCGCGGGACCGGCCTCACCGCCCGCTTCGATAAGGGCGCAGTCATTATCGGGGGGCGAGCCGGCGACGAAGCGCCGGACGAAGCCCCGCCGGAAGCGATCATCGTGACCGGAACGCGGATCGCCGGCGCACCGGCGACGGTTCCGGTGATTGAGGTATCAGCAGAGGATATCAGGAATAGCGGACGGACGGACCTTGGCGAGGTAGCGCGCAGCCTGCCGCAGAATTTCGGCGGCGGCCAGAATCCGGGCATCGGCAACAGCCAGGGCGCGCCCAACGAGAATGCCAATGCGAATGGCGCCTCCACCTTCAACCTTCGCGGTATCGGTCCCAACGCGACGCTGACTTTACTCAACGGCAATCGCTTCGCCTACACCGGCGTCTCGTCGGTTATCGACGTGAGTGCGATCCCCGTGTCGGCGGTCGAACGGATCGAAATCGTGACCGACGGCGCGTCCGCCATTTATGGCGCCGATGCCGTCGCGGGCGTGGTCAACATCCTGCTCAAGCGCGACTATGACGGCGTCTCGGCGATGGCGCGTGTCGGCGCTTCAACCGACGGCGGCAACGTCCAGCAGCAATATGGCCTGCTCGGCGGCAAGGCCTGGTCCTCGGGCGGCCTGCTCGCCGCCTACGACTATAGCCGCTCCACCGCGATCAAGGCGGGCGGTCGTGACTATGCTGGCGCCGCCAATCCCGAGACGACACTCTTTCCCAAAATCTCGCGCCACTCACTACTGCTGAGCGGCCATCAGGCAATCGGGCCCGACATCACCCTCGCCGCCGACCTCCTCTACAAGAAGAGCCGCCTTCGCTCGGCGACGGGCTACAGCCTGACCGTCGCGCCCGATCAATTCGGGCTCGATAATCTCAGCACCTCCGAAATCTTCGGGATCGCGCCGAGCTTGACCGCCGAGCTCGGCGACGACTGGCGTTTCAAGGCGAGCGGCTTCTTCGGCACCGATCGCACAGGCGGCTTTACCGACCTTTATTTCGGCGGCGATCTGCTGGCGCGCACCGACAAGCATTTCTTCAACCGCAACCTCGCGCTCGAAGCGGGCTTTCAGGGACCGCTGTTCGCGCTCCCCGCCGGCGACATCCGCATCGCCGTCGGCGGCGGCGCGCGGCGCAACCATTTCTTCGCGGCCTCCCCGACGGGGGACATCGAGCGGCAACGCGACAATATCTTCGCCTATGGCGAACTCCTCGTCCCGCTCACCTCACCCGCGCAGGAGATCGCGGGGCTGCACCGCCTGTCGCTCACCGGCGCGCTACGTTTCGAGGATTATTCGGACGCGGAGACGATCCTCACGCCAAAGCTCGGCGTTGTCTGGGAGCCGGTCGATATTCTGCGCCTCGGGGCTTCCTGGGGACGCTCGTTCAAGATGCCGACGCTCTACCAGCAATATAGCGGCTATTCGGCGGTGCTTGCCCGCGCCGCCCGCTACGGGAGCGGCTATCCGGCCAGTGCCGACATCATTTTCGCGGCGGGACCCGACAGCCGGATCGGCCCCGAGCGATCGAAGAACCTGACCTTGAGCGCCGTCCTCACCCCGGTACGCGGTCTCGAACTGACCGCAGCATGGTACCGGATCGACTATAAAGACCGCGTCGCGCCGCCGATCCCGTCGCTGCTCGGCGTGCTCGACAACCCGCTCTACGGCGGCCTCGTGACGCTGAATCCCGGCGGCGCCGATCTTGCCGAGATTATCGACGGCGCCCTCCTCGGTCTCGAGAATGGTGCCGGCCGCCCCTACAATCCCGCCAATGTGGTCGCCTTCATCGACGCGCGCGACCGCAATATCGCGCGCCAGCGCTATTCAGGGGTCGATCTGTCGATGCGTTATCGCATCGATTTCGGCGGCGACGAAGAGCTGGTGCTGTCGGCTGCGGGCAGTTTCCTGAGGAGCCGTCAGCAGCTTATTCCCGGCGCCGAGTGGACGCGCCTCGCGGGCACGCTCTTCCACCCTGCCCGCTTTCGCGGGCGTGCGGGCGCGACCTATGGCGGCGAGCGTTTCTCGCTGTCCGGCTTCGTCAACCATATGAGCAGGCTCCACGATGACCGGCAGACGGTAGCGATCCGTATCCCGGCTTACAGCACGGTCGATGTCACGGCGCGGCTGCGGATCGGCAAAGGCACCGAAGTCTCGCTCGCCGCGCTCAATCTCTTCGACGCGAAGCCCAAAGCGATCGCCACCGCCCTACCCGCCGATACGCCCTTCGACACGACAAACTATTCGGCGACGGGACGCTTCGTCGGCATCACCGTCCGGCAGGAGTGGTGAGCATGACGAGGCATATCCTTCTTGCCGGCGCGGCGCTGATTGCCGGAAGCGCAATCGCCCCGGACGCTCTCGGCAGCGAAGCGAAACGCGCCTGGACGATCGACGACCAGCTCAGCATCCCCGAAGTCCGTTCGCTCGCGATCGCGACCGATGGACAAAGCGCCGCCTATGTCGTGCGCATCGCAGACCGGGAACGCGACCGCACCGTCGCGATCTTGCGGCATGTCGATCTGACGAACGGAGCGACGCGCGATCTGCTCCGCGCGGCCTGGATCGACCAGCTCAGCCGCATCCCCGGCACGGCAGACTGGAGCGCCCGGATCGACAAAGGCGACGGCGTGCAGCTCTACCGGATCGCGGCGAGCGGTTCGGTAGAGCCGCTTGTCATCCACCCGGCAACCGCGACCTTCGGCGACAGCGAGGGCGCCGTCTTCCCCGGCTATGGCCACGCGCCCCTCCGGACCGGTGTCCGGGCGCACAGCTGGTCGCCCGACGGGCGGCGCCTCTTCTATGTCGTCGTAGATGCCGTGCCGAACGACAAGGCCATTCGCTACGACGGCGCAGTAACGGCCGAACGCGCGCGGCGACGCGCGCCGGGCAATGCGACAGCATCGATCTATCTGCGCGGGCCGGACGAGAAGGACATTCTGCTCGAGATACGTCCCCAGAGCGATCTCACCACTTTCTTCGACCGCAATCATGTCCGCTGGGAGAAGGATGAGGTCCGATATGACGTTATGGAGGTAGGACCCGACGGCCAGCAGAAGGTCGTCACCATGGCTTGGGCCTTCGCGGAGCGAAAGGCTCGCCTCCTCGATCCCAAGGTCGAGCGCGTCTATTGGCTGCTCCCCGGGCCGAATGGCGGAAAGCTATCCTCGCAGGGCAATGGCGACGCCCGCGAGTTGGTCGAAACGCTGCCCGACGGGAAGGCACTAAGTTACGGCCAATTCGCTTTCGCCGTCGGCGACGGGCGCGCGGTCGGCGGTTTTCGTTCACAAGACGGCACGCGCTCGATCGCCGGCACGCGGACGATCGAAGACCCGCGCTTCGGCCTGACGGTGGTGGAGAAGGGAGCCGTGCGCGCGATCGGCACCGATCAAAGCCTCAACCAATGTGACTTCGTGCCGTCTCTCGATCGCGGCGCCTGCATCGCGCAGGGGCAAGCAGCGCCGCCGACGGTGGTCACGGTCGATGTGAAGAACGGGCAGGTCCGGCGGGTCGCGCCAGTATCGCCATCGCATGATGCGATCGATCCGCTGAAGATCGAACCGCGCACTTGGGTCAACCGCGACGGCTATAAGGCGACCGGCTACATCGTCTGGCCGCGCGGATATAAAAAGGGTCGACGTTATCCGGCGGTCCTCGTCACCCACGGGACCGACGCCGACGATCGCTTCGCGAACCGCGAGAACCAATGGGAATATCCGGTCCAGCTCTTCGCCGAGCGCGGCTATGTCGTGCTGCTCGTCAACGATCCGAGCTCGCGCCAGAACGCCGAAATCCGCGCCGCCTATGATGCGTGGATCAATGAAACCCGCGGCGTTCCACCAGAGAGATTGCGGCAGCTGATCTGGCTCAACGGTGTCGCGAGCTATGAGGATGCCGTGAAAGAGCTGGTCGACGCGGGAGCCGTCGACCCGGTCCGCGTCGGCATCGCCGGCTACAGCCGCGGCTCGCAGATGGTGAATGTCACCATGACCAACTCGCATGTCTTCAAGGCGGCATCGAGCGGCGACGGCGGCTATCTGGAGCCCGCCTTCTATGCCGATGTCGCCGGTTCCTATGATGCGGTGTTCGGCGGACCACCGACCGATCCCGCCGCGCTCGTCCACTATCGCCGGCTCTCGCCCTCACTCCGCGCGGGCGAAGTGTGCGGCGCAATCCTCCAGCAGGTGGCAGCGCCTTATGTGCCGTCGATCGATTTCCACGCAGCGCTTCGCAGGGCAAAAGTCCCGGAGCAGCTCAGCCTCTATCCGGGCGAGGACGCCGCCTCCGACGAGACGCATATCTTCCATATTCCGTCGAACCGCATCGGCGCGATGCAGGAGAATATCGCCTGGTTCGACTATTGGCTCCTCGGCAAGCGCGATCCCGGATCGCCCTTTGCCGATCGCTACGCACTCTGGGACACGATGCGTGCGGCCGCGCCGCCTTGCGGCGAAATTTCGGACGGAGAGCCGGGCGGATAAGACCCCTCCTCCCACCAGCGAACCCATGCCTCGGCGGCTGCGAAGGTCAAGATGCGATGGTCGCGGCCATCGTCCTGCCAACTGCCTTCGGCAGCGCGCGCCAGCCAGTCGGGATCGATCAGTCCCTCTTCGACCAGCCGGCCGCCGCGAAGCATCGCGATTGCGGCTTCACCCTGCGCTTCGAATATGCGCCGTATGAAGCCGCTCGGGCTGCCTTTGGTCCGACGCTCCAGAATGAACTCGGGGAGCAGGCCATCGAAGGCTGCGCGCGCGACCGCACGGTCGCGGCCGCCGCGCACCCAATACCAGGTCGGAATTGACAGGCAGAGTTCGACGATCGGTTGGGACAACAGGGGCGAGATCTGCGGCGGCGCGGCGCGACGCGGATAGAGTTCGATGCTCTTTTGCGCGCGGGCAAGCATGGCGACATGCGCCGCCTTGCCCGGTAGCGCGCCCGGCGGCGCCGTGAGCCATGGGTGACGATTGTCATCGTCCATCGCTGCCGCGCGTCCGAAAGGGCCCAGCCCGCTCAGGTCGCGGCGCACTCGATGTCCAACCTTCCGGCGCCGAACCCGCTCCCAAGCCTTCTCCGTGACCGCAGCCATCCCCGATCCCGTGAGGTCGGCAAGATCGCGCACGGTTTGGAGAAGGCCCGGTCGAAGTCCTTGAGCGAGCAGCCGATCGGCGAGCGGCACCGCACTACGCAAGCCGCAGAAGACATTGTCCCCACCATTTCCGGAGAAAAAGGCGTCAACCGGTTCATCGAGCCGCCGATGTTCCGCTTCGATGGCGTGAAAAAAGTGCAGTGCGAACGGCAATGGAAGGTGTGGCAGCACCGGCCGCGTGACGTCTACAGCCGCGATATCATAGATCGGTGCATCGAGACGCACCCCGAGTTTGCCGACGAGCGTCTCTGCATAGCGACGCTCGTCGCCATCGGTTCCGGGCTCGACCATCGTCAGGCATCTAAGGCCCGGAGTGCGGGGGCCGAGTGCCGCCGCAACGATCGAACTGTCGAGTCCGCCCGATACACCGACGAGTATCTTGTCGAAGCAAGTCGACCAAGCGCCGATGCTGTCCTTGAGCGTGGTGCGCAACGCTGCGGCAGCCGATGCGAAGTCCAGACCGGGCGGAGGCCGAACATGATCCCATGGCGACCACGCCTGCTCGATCGAACTGCCCACCGAAGTCAGTGTCAGCCGCTCGCCCGGGAAGAGTTCCTCAACGCCCCCGATACCGGTCTTGCGACCGATGACGTCGATGCCCGCCAGCATGCGCGCAAGCGCACTATGGTCGACAGTGGCACAGCCCCGGTCCGCGAGCACCGTCATATCACTCGCCAGCGCGACGCGCCCGTCGCCGCGCCTCACGTAGCAGGGCATCATCCCAGAGGGATCGCGAAGGACCCTGAGCGTGCAATCGTCGTCGATCAAGAGCGCAATATAGCCGCCCCAATAGTTGGCGAGCAGAGCGCCACCATGCGTATCCAATATATGCTGGATTTCGGCCGGATCGAGATCGGTGACGCGTGTGGCTGGAATCTCGCGCCGGAACAGGGCTCCGACGATGAAGCCCTTGATGCCAAGGTCAATCCGCGGAGAAGAACTCCATAGCCTCGCGGCGCGCACGTCATATGCCAATGAACCGCAATCGGCATTGTCTGCGCCGCGCGCCGCGAGGCCGGACGGAGCGATATCGAGGCGGAACGCGAACCTCATCGCACCGTCAGCAAGGGCGTAAAATTGACGACGCGGTCAAGCGGATCGCTGAGCACGGTCGTGCCTGACTGGAGCCAGCAATGGGCCGCGAACGGAAGCATCACGCCGATTACGAGATCGGCGGCAAGATCGCGGCGGGCCAGCATCGCACGCATGGCAAGGCCGCGCGTGAGGCATTGGTCCGTCGCGTCGTGATAGCGCGAGGCGCGCTCGATCGCCGCGGCGATCGGGCGACACCGAACGGGATCGGATTGGACTCCTGGGGTGACGGAACCGTTGAGAAGTGCGCCGAGTGCCTGTTTTGCCAGATTTCGACGGGCGCGGGCCTGCCTTGCAATCGCTTCGAGGAGCAGCCACGGCTGAGGTGTTCCGAGATGTCGGTCATGAAGACTGGCAAGCGGCAATGGCGCGCCGGCGCGAGCAGGCGGCGCCGCGCCGGGTTCGATCACCCCCTGCTCGACAAGCCAGATCAGGTCCTGCTCGCTCGCCTTTCCTTCAGCGAAGGCGATCAGACACTCCGCCCCCGCGCCTTCAAGAAGAAAATAGCGGCTTGCCGCAAGATCGAGGAAGATCGCACGCGAGCCGATCAGGCAATAGCTGAGGTGAGTGCGGAGGCGGTAGCTTTCCATGGGAGTGCCCGGGCAAACGCGTGCGTGGGG
>JALDYH010000294.1:0-4104 GCA_032154175.1 Sphingopyxis sp.
ATATCGTCGTCGACAATGTCATGGCGGTGATCAAGCGCAGCGGCGTCGGCAAGCTTGGCTTCGTCGGAAACGAGCAATACGCCCGCGTCTTCTGATCTTCGATCAGGGTTGTCAGGCGAAAACAGGGGGCCGCGAAGCAATTCGCGGCCCCTTTTTTGTTCAGCCGACGCGCTGGAGGCAAGGAATAGCGGCTATTGGCCGGAAGCGGTCATCCTCCTCCCCTGTGCCGCAGGCATGGGGAGGTGGCAGCGCGAAGCGCTGACGGAGGGGCTAACGCCGTCCCTCCACCGCATCGCTTCGCGAGCGGTCCCCCTCCCCATCGCTGCGCGACAGGGAGAAACCTCTTGGACTTTGATCCGGGATCCATAGCTGCACCGTCGTCAGGAACCCCGGATCAGGTCCGGGGTGGCGAAACAACGGAACGGCCGCTCACCACCCAAAACCGACTTATGCCCTTGGAACCGACGACAAATGCGGGCATCGTCGCCGAACCGGAATCGAACGCGCCGTGGCGACGGTCTGATTCCAGCATTGTTACAGGGAGCAGCAAGATGGTGATTGGTTCGCGCCGCAAACATGTCATGGCCCAGGGAGCGGTCGTTATCGGCGCACTGGCGCTCGCCGGCTGCGCCGGAATGGGCAAGAAGGCGACGACCACTCTGCCCGAAGCCGACGCCCACGCCCAGCTCTACGACAACAAGGGCGCCGACCGCGGTCGCGCCGACATCTATCGCGATACGACCGGCCTGCGCGTCGAACTCGTGGCGCGTGGCTTTGCGCCGGGCACATATGGCATGCATGTCCATGCCGTTGGCCAGTGCACGCCGCCCGATTTCACCAGCGCGGGTCCGCACTGGAACCCGACCGGCGTCCAGCACGGCCGCGACAATCCGATGGGCGCGCATCATGGCGACCTGCCCAACCTGGTGATCGAGCCCGACCAGATCGGCCGCGCGACGCTGCGCCTCGTCGGTTCGCGCTTCGAGGGCGATGGCGGGCTGCTCGACGCCGACGGCGCCGCTTTCGTGATCCATGCCGGACCCGATGATTACAAGACCGATCCCAGCGGTAACAGCGGCGGGCGCGTCGCGTGCGGCGTGATTGTGGCGGGCGGTGGCTAGGCGCTGTCCGCGCGTTCGACGATGGTCGCTTCGGCTTCCGGGACCGCGCGATAGGCATAGATGAGCAGGCCGAGCGCGATCGGCGCGACGCCGATCAGCGACAGGATGCCGGTGCGCAGGTCGCCGACCGGCTTGCCATCGACCATCGTGCCGGCAAGGTCGGAGATCTGCCCGACCATATAGGGGCCGAACGACAGCCCGACCAGCGTCGTACCAAGGAAGAAGGCAGCGGTCGCGGTGCCGCGCATCCGGGGCAGCACCAGATCCTGCGTCGTGGCTGCGGCCGCACCGAGCGCGGCGGCGCCAAACAGGCCGGCGAGAAAGTTCATCGTATAGAATAGTGTCGCATCCTCGGTCGTATAGCCGATCCAGATCGGGACGATCGGCGCGACGACGCCGAAGATGACCATCAGGATGCGTCCCGCCGGATTTTTCTCGCGCAGCGCATCGGCGAGCCGGCCGCCGAGGATCACGCCGATGAAGCCGCTGACGGCGCCGTTCGCGCCGAGGATGAACGCCAGTTCCTGCTTGGGCAGGCCAAGCACCGCCTCGGCATAGGGCGCCGACCAGAAAGCGAGCGCATAGGCGGCGAGGCTGACGAGGCCATAGCCCAGCGTCGTGCAGATGAACGCCGGGGTTCCCCATATCAGCCGGAAGGTTGCGGGATCGTGCGCGCGCAACGTACAGGCCCAGGAGAAAACGGCATAATAGCCGAGCGCGACCGCCATCCATTGCGGCTCGTTGCCAGTCAGCTTTATCATCCACCAGGCAAAGGCGCTGACCGCCGCAGCGAAGCCGACATTGATCGCCAGCGCGGCGGGCCCGCGCTTCCACGCGCGGTACAGCGTCAGCGGTGGCACGATCATCGACAGATCCTTGCCGAATTCGCGGAACGGCGTCGGCGAGCTCGTGCCGACCGCCCCGTCCATCGCGCCGCGCACCGGTTCGCGCAGTGATGCGACCCACAGCGCGAGGAGAAGGCCGGGGATGCCGACCGCAAGGAAGGCCGCCTGCCAGCCGACCAGCCCCAGCGGTCCGCCGGCCGGATAGGCTCTGGTCCAGCTTTCCACGATCAGCGCCCCGATGAACAGCGAAACGCCGCCGCCCAGATAAAGCCCCGACGAATAGATGGCGAGCGCGGTCGCCTTCTGCCGTTTCGGGAAATAGTCGGAGATCAGCGAATAGGCCGTCGGGCTTGCCGTCGCCTCGCCGACGCCGACGCCCATGCGCGCGAGCGTGAGGGTCAGCTGGTTGTATGCGAAGCCCGATGCGGCGGTCATCGCCGACCACAGGGTCAGGCCGATCGACAGCAATTTCACGCGGTTCCAATTGTCGGCGAGGCGGCCGAGCGGAATGCCGAACAGCGCGTAGAAGACGGCGAAGGCGGCGCCGCCGAGGAAACCCATGTCGCCATCCTTCAGCCCCAGGTCGGCCTTGATGTCGACCGCGAGGATGCTCAGGATCTGCCGGTCGATGAAGTTGAGGATGTAAACGACGACAAGGACCGAAAGGACGTACCAGCTGTAACCGGTGGCTTTCGGTTCCGCGAAGGCCGGCGCACCGGTCGTATCGTTATCGGCCATCTGGCAACCCTCTCCCTGACCCATTATCTGTTATGGCTCATGGCTAGCAGAGCGCCGCGACGGCGCAAGTTGAAAGTCGGTTCAACTTCTTGGGGGGCAAATAGGATATGGACGATGTGCGCGACGATAGAGACGTTGCGAAACCGGCGATCCTCTTCCTCTGCCTCGGCAACATCTGCCGTTCTCCCCTCGCGGAGGGCGCGGCGCGCGCCGCCTTTGCCAGGGCCGGAATCGACGCGACGCTCGATTCGGCGGGAACGGGCGACTGGCATATCGGCCGCGCCCCCGACGCCCGCGCGCAGGCCGAAGCGCGGCGGCACGGGATCGACATTTCGAACCTGCGCGGACGACAATTGTCGGCGGGCGACTTTTATCGCTTCGACATCATCCTCGCCGCCGACGAAACGAACCTGCGCGATGCGCTCGCGATCCGCCCGCCCGATGCGACGGCCGATCTCAAACTGATGCTCGACCTGCTCCCCGCACGGCGCGGCGAGGGCGTCACCGATCCCTATTATGGCGAGGACGACGGTTTTGCCGCGACCTGGGCCGACGTCGACGCGGTCGCGGCGGCGCTCGCCGCCGAATTCTCGCCCTCCAGCGGATAACGCACGACGGGATGATAGCGCGAACCGCCGTGACCAAGTTCGCTTTCATAGAGCGTCACATGGTGGAATTCGAACGCCGCGCTGGCCAGATCGCTGTTCAGCGCAAGGAAGGGCGCGACCGGACCCGATCCGCGATTGAGCCGTGCCAGCGTGACATGCGGTACAAAGGCGCGCGTTTCGGGGGCAACCCCGGCGCGCGCGAGCAACTGGTCAACCTTGCGGTGCAGCGCGGCCAGCGGCGCGTGCGGCTCCATCCTTGCCCAGACCATGTGCGGTCGCCCTTGCCGCTCGAACAGGTCGACCCCGGCGACTTGCGCCCTGACCATAGGTGCATGGAGCGCACCGAGCGCCGCCGCGATATCCTCCGCCTTGTGATGATCGACCTCGCCGATGAAACGCAGGGTCAGGTGCAATTGCTCGTCGCTTTGCCAGCGCGCGCCGGCGATGCCGTGCATCGCACCGAGCAATATTTCCCGGATCGCGCGCGGCGGGCGCAGCGCGACGAACAGGCGGTGCGTTGACATGGCGGTCAGCATAGGCGGCGATGTTCGGCACCGCGACCCCCAACAGCAGGCGCAGCAATAAATCGCTTTTGTCCGGTTTCGCTTGAAACAGGAAGGGAAACCCCCGATATTGCTGCTCACGGCCGGTATGGGCTGGCCGGTGATGGAGAATGACAATGGCGAATTGGAACGACCCCAATATGGCGGCTTCCGGTTTTGGTGCCGGCGCGAACGCAATGGACCAGGCCGTCGATGCCGGCCTGCGGTCGTACATGCTGTCGGTTTACAA
>JALDYH010000295.1:0-4102 GCA_032154175.1 Sphingopyxis sp.
TTCGACATGAATGTCGCCTGCTCGTCGGCGACCTTCGGCATCCAGACCGCCGCCGACTATATCCGCGCGGGGCACGCCAGGAGCGTGCTCGTCGTGAACCCCGAAATCTGCTCGGGACACCTCAACTGGCGCGACCGCGACAGCCATTTCATCTTCGGCGACGTCGCAACGGCGATCCTCGTCGAGGACAAGACCATCGCCCCCGCAGGGCACTGGGACATCCTCGGCACCAAGCTGAAGACGCAGTTCAGCAACAATATCCGCAACAATTTCGGCTTCCTCAACCGCGGCCATGGCGGGATCGACCAGTCGGGACCGAAGAGCGACAAGCTTTTCGTTCAGGAAGGCCGCAAGGTGTTCAAGGAAGTCGTGCCCTGGGTCGCCAATCTGATCGTCGAACAGATGGAGGTGCTGAAGCTCGAAGGCAGCGACATGCGCCGGCTGTGGCTGCATCAGGCAAACACCAACATGAACCGGCTGATCGCGCAGCGCGTGCTGGGGCATGAGGCGAGCGAGGACGAGAGCCCGACGGTGCTCGACACCTATGGCAACACGTCGAGCGCCGGCTCGATCATCGCCTTCCACCTGAACCATGAGGATATGGTGGCGGGCGACACTGGCCTTATCTGTTCGTTCGGCGCGGGCTATTCGGCGGGGACGGTGTTCGTCCAGAAGACCTGACGCGCCTCAGGGCACGAGGGTCGTGAACAGGTAGATCGCAAACAGCATCAGGTGGATCACCCCCTGCAGCACCGTCGTGCGGCCGTTCGCCAGCGTCTGCGAGGCCACGATCAGCGACAGGAACAGCAGCACCGCCGACTTGGCATCGAGCCCGAGACTGATCGGCATGTCGGTCATGATCGACAGGATCGCGACCGCCGGAATGGTAAGGCCGATCGTCGCCAGCGCCGATCCGAGCGCGAGGTTGAGGCTGGTCTGGAGCCGGTCGGCCTTTGCCGCGCGCACGGCGGCGAGGCCCTCCGGCGCGAGGATCAGCGCCGCGATCAAGATGCCGAGCACCGCGGGCGGCGCCCCCCAGTCGGCGAGCAATGCGCCCATGACCGGCGAAAGATTCTTGGCGAGCAGGACGACCGCGACAAGGCTCGCGAGCAGCAGCGCGCTCGAAATCGCGGTGCGCTGGATGCTCGGCGGCGCGGCGTGGGCGTCGGGCTCACCGTCGCCGTCGGCATCGCCGTCGGGAAGGAAATAGTCGCGGTGGCGAACCGTCTGCACGAGCGCAAAGGTGCTATAGAGAATCAGCGAAACGACCGCGACGAAGCCCAGTTGCGTCGCCGAATAAAAGGGCCCCGGCACGCTCGACGTAAAATTGGGGAGGACCAGCGTGACGACGGTGAGCACGGTCAATGTCGCCAGCGCCGCACCGATTCCGGTACGCTGGAATCGCTGTTCGTGATGGCGGATCGCACCGCTGAGCAGACAGAGCCCCATCAGCAGGTTCAGGATCACCATCACCGCCGCGAAAACCGTATCGCGCGCGAGCGTCTGCGCCTTTTCGGGCTCGGCCTGCATCAAGGTCAGGATCAGCCCGACCTCGATCACCGTCACCGCCAGCGCGAGGATCAGCGTGCCGAACGGTTCGCCGACGCGGTGCGCGATTACCTCGGCGTGGTGAACCGCCGCGACGACGGCGCCCGCGAGGATGAATGTGACCATCCACGCGTTGAGCGGCATCGCAAGGCTCGCCATCGCGGCAAGAAAGCCGAGGATCGGAAAGATATCGTTGGTACGGTCGGCGAGGCGGAGTTTCGTGGTCATGGAGCTTCTATTGCAGCCCCCTCCCTGCATGACTACCCCGCGCGCGGATTTAATGTGCGCGAACGGGCAATCCGGCGGCGGCGAGCCGCGCGTGCGCCTCGGCGACGGTCGCCTCACCGAAGTGGAAGATGCTCGCCGCGAGCACCGCGCTGGCATGGCCTTCGACGATCCCCGCGACGAGATGGTCGAGATTGCCGACGCCGCCACTCGCGATCACCGGCACGCTGACGGCATCGGCGATCGCGCGGGTAAGCGACAGGTCGTAGCCGTCCCTGGTTCCGTCGCGGTCCATGCTGGTGACGAGCAATTCGCCCGCGCCGAGTTCGGCAAGACGGACGGCATGTGCCAGCGCGTCGATGCCGGTGGGTTTGCGCCCGCCGTGGGTGAAAATTTCCCAGCGCCCGTCTTCAACGCGGCGCGCGTCGATGCTGCCCACCGCGCACTGGCTGCCGAAACGGTCGGCGATATCGGCGACGAGTTCGGGCCGCGCGACCGCCGCGCTGTTCACCGCGACCTTGTCGGCCCCCGCGAGCAGCAGCGCGCGCGCATCGTCGGCGCTCCGCACCCCGCCGCCGACGGTGAGCGGCATGAAGCACACTTCGGCGGTGCGGCTGACCATGTCGAGCAGCGTGCCGCGCCCCTGATGGCTGGCGCTGATGTCGAGGAAGCACAGCTCGTCGGCGCCCGCGGCGTCATAGGCGCGTGCCGCTTCGACCGGGTCGCCCGCATCGCGCAGGTCGACGAAATTCACCCCCTTCACGACGCGGCCGTCGGCGACGTCGAGGCAGGGGATGACGCGGATGCGGACGGTCATGCCGCCCCTGCCGCAATCGCTTCGGCCAGATCGAGCCGACCGTCGTAAAGCGCGCGGCCGGTGATGACGCCTTCGATGCCGTTTGCTACATGCGGGCGCAGCGCGTGGATGTCGTTGATGTCAGCGACGCCGCCCGATGCGATCACGGGAATATCGACCGCCCGCGCGAGCGCCACCGTCGCCTCGACATTGCAGCCCTTGAGCAGACCGTCGCGGCCGACGTCGGTGAAGAGCAAGGCCGCAACGCCCGCATCCTCGAAGCGTCGGGCAAGATCCCGGGCGTGCACGTCGGAGACATCGGCCCAACCCTCGGTCGCGACCATGCCGTCGCGGGCGTCGACGCCGACGACGATCCGGCCGGGCAGGTCGCGCGCGGCGGACTTCACGAATTCGGGGTCCTTCAGCGCCGCGGTGCCGATGATCACGCGCTCGACGCCGAGCGCGAGCCAGCGGTCGACGCCCGCACGGTCGCGGATGCCGCCGCCGACCTGCACCTTGCCCGGAAAGGCCGCGATGATGTTCTCGACCGCCGCGCCGTTGACGCTCGCACCCGCAAAGGCCCCGTCGAGATCGACGACATGCAGGTGCGACGCGCCCGCGCTCGCAAACAGCCGCCCCTGCGCCGCCGGATCGTCGCCATAAACGGTCGCGCGCGCCATATCGCCCTCGGCGAGCCGCACCACCTGCCCGCCCTTGAGGTCGATCGCGGGAAAGATGGTCAGGGCCGCCATGCGAGAAATCTTTCCAGGGTTGCGAGGCCATAGGCCTGGCTTTTTTCGGGATGGAACTGGACGCCGACGATATTGTCCTTGGCCACTGCGGCGGTGAAGGCCGCGCCATGGCTGCTGGTGGCGGCGACATCGACCGCGTCGGCAAAATGATAGCCATGCAGATAATAGGCCTCGCCCGCCGCGATCACCGGGTGGGCAAAAGCGGGGACAACGTCGTTCCAGCCCATATGCGGGATGCGCAGGCCCGGCGCCGGGTCGAACGCGCGCACGGTGCCGCCGATCCAGCCGAGCCCTGCATGCCGCCCATGTTCTTCGCCCGCATCCGCGAGCAATTGCATGCCGACGCAAATGCCGAGAAAGGGCGCGCCCTCGCCGCGCACGCGCTGCTCCATTGCTTCGATCAGCCCGGGAATCGCCGACAGCCCGTTCATGCACGCCGCGAAAGCGCCGACGCCGGGCAGCACGATGCGGTCGGCTTTCGCCACGACATCGGGGTCGGCGGTGACGGCGACATTCTCCGCGCCCGCCGCAACGAGCGCATTATGCACCGAGCGAAGATTGCCCGCGCCATAGTCGATCAGGGCAATGCTGCTCATTATCCGGTCCTAGAGGACGCCCTTGGTCGAGGGGATGGCATCGCCCTTGCGCGGGTCGATCTCGACCGCCTGCCGCAGCGCGCGCGCGAGCGCCTTGTACATGCTCTCGGCGATGTGGTGGTTATTCTCCCCGTACAGCATCTCGATGTGCAGCGTGATGCCCGCGGTCTGCGCGAAACTGTGGA
>JALDYH010000296.1:0-4101 GCA_032154175.1 Sphingopyxis sp.
CCCGGCTGGCGAGGCTCGCCCACAGGAAGGTCCAGAAATTCATGTGGATGAAGCCGGCAGTGATCGTCAGCAGCTTGAACGGTATCGGCGTCGCGCCCTTGATCAGGATGATCTCGGCGCCGAATTCGCGCAAATAACAGGCGGCCGGCGGGAACGCATCGGTCAGCCCGAGCACCCCGAGCAGCCACAAACCGACGCTTTCATAGAGGAAAAAGCCGATCCCGTAGCCGAGCATGCCGCCGGCGACCGACGCGAGCGTGCAGATGATCGCATAGCGTACCGCCTTCTTCGGGTTCGCAAGGCACATCAGCCCGAGCAAAGGGTGCGGCGGGATCGGGAAAAAGCTCGCTTCGACGAAAGACACCAGCGCCAGCCAGAACTCGGCATGCGGGTGCGCCGACTTCTCCATCGTCCAATTGTACATGCGCTGGATGAAACCGGGCCGGTGGGTAGTGGCGGTCATGCTGGTCCTTCGGCGCGGGGTGCGCTGCGATATCTATGCCGCCCGGTTCGGGCGAAGTCGAGCCGATCAGTGGCGGAAGTGGCGCATGCCTGTGAAGACCATCGCAAGCCCGGCGTCGTTCGCCGCAGCGATCACCTCATCGTCGCGGATCGAGCCGCCGGGCTGGATCACGCAGGTCGCGCCCGCCTCGACCGCCGCGAGCAGGCCGTCGGCGAAGGGGAAGAAGGCGTCGCTCGCAACCGCGCTGCCGACCGTGCGCGCTTCGGCCCAGCCGTGGCTCTCGGCCGCTTCGCGCGCCTTCACCGCGGCGATGCGCGCGCTGTCGCGGCGGTTCATCTGCCCCGCGCCGATGCCCGCGGTCGACCCGCCCTTGGCGTAGACAATCGCGTTCGACTTCACATGCTTCGCGATCGTCCACGCGAACAGCGCGTCGGCGAGTTCTTCCTCGGTCGGCGCGCGATCGGTGACGACCTTCAGGTCGGCGCGCGTGATGCGGCCATTGTCGCGGCTCTGCGCCAGCCAGCCGCCGGCGATCGTCTTCATCATCAGCCCGCCGCGCGCCGGATCGGGCAGTTCGCCCGTCAGCAGCAGGCGCAGATTCTTCTTCTTCGCGAACACCGCGCGCGCGTCGGCATCGGCATCGGGCGCACAGACGACTTCGGTGAAGATGCCGCTGATGAGTTCCGCCGTTGCGCCGTCGAGCGGCCGGTTGACTGCGATGATCCCGCCGAATGCCGAGACATCGTCGCACTTCAGCGCCGCGTCATAGGCCTCGGCGATCGTCGCGGCGGTCGCGACGCCGCACGGGTTGGCGTGCTTGACGATGACGCAAGTGGGGTCGGCCTCGCGAAATTCGGCGACGAGTTCGAGCGCGGCGTCGGCGTCGTTGATATTGTTGTAGGAAAGCTCCTTGCCCTGCACCTGCTCGGCCTGCGTGATGCCGCGGGCGGCGGGACCGGCGGGCAGGTAGAGCGCGGCCTGCTGGTGCGGGTTCTCGCCATAGCGGAGTTCGTTGGCGAGCTTGGCGGTCAGCGGCAGCGTGTCGGGGAACAGCTTGCCCTGATCGGCGAAGGCGAACCAGCTCGCGATCATCCCGTCATAGGTCGCGGTATGCGCGAACGCGGTCGCGGCAAGGCGCTTACGCAGGGTCAGCGTCGTCGCGCCGCCGTTGGCGTCCATCTCGGCGATGACCGCGGCATAATCCTCGGGCTCGGTGACAATGCCGACGAAGGCATGGTTCTTCGCCGACGAGCGCACCATCGCGGGGCCGCCGATGTCGATATTCTCGATGATCTCGTCGCGCGCGGCGCCCTTGGCAACGGTCGCGGCGAAAGGGTAGAGGTTGACGACAACGAGGTCGATCGCGCCGATACCATGCTCGTCCATCGAGGCGACATGCGCCGCATCGTCGCGCACCGCGAGGATGCCGCCGTGGACGGTTGGGTGCAGCGTCTTGACGCGGCCGTCCATCATCTCGGGAAAACCGGTGAGGTCCGAAACGTCGAGGACGGTGTGACCCGCTTCGCGCAGCGCCTTGGCGGTGCCGCCGGTCGATACGAGTTCGACGCCGTGGCGGACGAGCGTGGCGGCAAGGTCGGCGAGCCCCGCCTTGTCGCTGACGGACAGGAGGGCGCGGCGGACGGGAATCAGGTCGGTCATGGAAAGGGCGGCCTTTGCAGGATGGGAAAGACGCGGCCCCCCTAGGCGGGTGGGGCCGCTATCGCAACCCTTGCGCCCTTTTTAGAGCCCCAGCGCAGCCGCGATCTGGTCCCAGCGCACCAGCTTGAAATTCTGCGCCTTGGGGGCGTTATCGCCATCCTGCGCGAGGAAGATGCCGTCGGGGAAGGCGGGGCCGAAATTGCCCGCGACGGCTTCGATCCCGTCGGTTTCGCTCGTGGCACCGAACGCGCCCGCAGCCACGGCAAAGCGCCCGACATATTCGACCGAAGGCAGGCGGAAGACCGCATAGGCATTGTCGCCCTGACTCGATGCAAGCAAGTAGCGCTGGCCCTTGTGATCGATCGTCGCGAGCCCTTCGACATCGGCGACGAGGCGCTGGTTGTCGACCGGCGCGACGAGACGCGCGGTGGCAGTGGTGCCGTTCGGCTTCAACTCCCAGATGCCGGCGTCTTCCTCGCCGACATACAGGGTATCGCCGTCGAAGACGCAGCCTTCGGATTGCGTCGGAATCTTGTATTCCCATTGGGAGGCAAAGCTGGGTGTCCCGTCGACCGCCAGCGTGCCGACGCGCACCGTGCCGTCCTTGACGATCAGCGCCGCGGTGATTGGTGTGCCGGGGGCGGTCTTCTTGAGGCACAGGCCGTAAGCTTCGCCCGTGCCCGCCGCAGCGCGGCCGAGCGATGCGATTGCCGGCTTGTCGGCGTCGAGACGGAAGACCGCGAGATGCGCGTTCACGCCGTCGTTGCGGTCGCTCGCGACGATGATGTTGCCTGCGACATCGACGTTGTTGACCAGACCCGCCTGCGCGAAAGCGATATCCTTGCCGGTCAGGTCATAGACGTGAAGTCCCGCCTTCTTGTCGGTCGCGACGATCAACGCGCGGTCCGGGTTGGCGGGGTCGATCCAGATCGCCGGATCGTCGGCGGCATCGGCCTTGCCGGTGCCAACGGGCTCGGTCTCGCCGCTCGCGGTGACCTGAACTGGCGGAAGGCCGGTGAATATGGGTTCGCTTGCGGCGCAGCCCGCGACTGTGGCTGCCAGCGTCGCCGTTGCGAGCAAGGTGGAAATCCGGTTCATCATATCAGCCCCTTATTCTCTTTATTTGCCCGACGCGACGCAGCGGCCGCCGTCGGGGCCGACTTCGCCGGCGCAGGTGCGCGCCGCGATCGTCGGTTCGTCGATTTTGGTCAGGCGATTGCCGCCCTCGGTGCGGTCGAGGTTGAAGCCATCATAGAGCTTGCCCGATGCCGTATAGGTACGGAACCGGAGCCGCTTCGGTTCGACGTCGACGATCTGGTAGAGTTCGGTCGCCTCGGCGATCTTGTCAGGCTGGTTCGGCGCGCGCTTGTTGAGGCGGTACATCTTCGACCCCGTCACCGACACCAGATAAACCGGCCCCTGAAGAGCGCCGTCGGCGCGCGCCTTCGCACTCGCTTCGCGCCCCGCTTCGCCGGTCAGGCGGCTGTAACAATGGTCATGGCCCTGCAGCACGAGGTCGACCTTGCGCTTTTCGAACACCGGCTTCCACGCCGCCTTGATTTCCTTCGTGTCGTTCGGGCGCGCGCAGGTGAACACCGGCTGGTGGAACAGCACCACGTTCCAGTTCGCCTTCGACGACGCGAGCGTGGCGTCGAGCCAGTCGGTCTGCGCCTTCATCGACCCGAGGTCGATCGCGGCGGTGCCGTCGAGGACGATGAAGCGCACGCCCTGATAATCGGTGTAATAGGTGGTCGCCTTGAACGGGTCGGCGCCGTTCGACGGCAGCGCGAACTGCGCGGGCCAGTAGGGGCCGAGCTTGCGGCCTTCGGTGCCGTCGGGTTTCAGGACATCGACATATTCATGATTGCCGGTCGCGGGCACCTGCGGGACGATCGCATAGTTATAGCCGCCCGCCTGGTTCCACTCGCCCCATTCGTCGTCATGGTCGAGGTCGTCGCGCTGCGCGACGAGGTCGCCGG
>JALDYH010000297.1:0-4086 GCA_032154175.1 Sphingopyxis sp.
TCAACGCACGGCGCATGCGCCAGGCGCGCAGGAGATCGCCGACCGGATTGGTCGCATCGGGCATCGCCGGCGGGACGCTGTCGGTGGTGGCAACGCCATCAAGGATGGCGGGCGTGACGAGTTCCACCTCGGCGCCGGGTAAAGCGTCATAAAGCGTGCCGGCTTCGCGCGCGGCGATTGCATATCCCTCTTTGATCTTCTCCCAATCGCCGAACCAGGGGTCGAACAGGCCGTGGGTTTCGCATTGCTGCTGCGACGATTTGGGCGGCACGAGATGCCGCTCGTTGACCGCGCCATAGCCAAAGTCCTGCGACGCCGGCAGCGCGATGGCGTCCTTGAACGGCTGGGTCGCGAGATAGTCCTTGGCAGAGGCGTTATAGTTGGAGCGGATGACCATCCGTTCGAGCGATTCCCCCTCGGACACGCGTGTGCGATGCACGACCACCGGCGGGTCGATGGGTTCGAAGCGCCAATAGCCGACCGCATTGCTCGCCTGTTCGAGCTTGCCGAGCGTGGAATCGTCAACCGCCAGACTGTTGCCCGCAAGGTCGACGATGCGCGCACGGAACCGGTAGAGTTGTCCGAAACGCAGCCGCGGCAGCGTGCCCTTCTGCGTCTTGAAGGTCGCGACCAGGCCGCTTCCCTTCTCGGCCACCTCGCCGCCCGCGCTCGGTACCTCGGCCTGGATCTCGCTGCCCTCGACCTTCTCGGCCTTGATCGCAAGACCCGGGCGCGGCGCGCACAGGCTCCATCCCGACCAGCGGAACATCGATTCATGCAGATAATGGTCGTCGGGCCGGTCGCTGTCGGAGCCGCCCGAGGTCGTCGAAGCGCCCGAGACATAGCCCTCGTCGGGCGACAGATCGATCGAGGCGCCGCTGTTTACGATGCGATATTCCCCGACCCGGGCGCAGAGCGTGTGCCAAGGCCCGGCCTCGTTGAAATCGGGAACGGGCGCGACATCGACCCGATAGCCGCGATGCACATCCTCGGCGAAGAGGGTGATATCGCTTCCCGACCCATTTGCGATGGCGTCATTCTTCGCCGTCGCCGCGGCCGCCGCTGTCGCGACATCCACAGCGCGGCCATGGCGCGAGATGCCCAACCCGCCGCTGCGCAGCGCAGCGACGCCCTGACGATCCCCGGTCGTATAGGTCACCTCGCCGTGCTTCTGGCGCAGGCTAAGATGCCGGGTCACGAGGTTTTGGGCCGTCAGCGTGAAGTTCACGGTTTTGAGCGCCGCCCCGTCGGGGTCGACCTGATAGATATCGAACAGACCTTTCGACTCACGGTGGCTGTCGTCCGAATATTGCAGGCGCAGAAGCCCGCGCTCATTATCTTCGCCGCGCGGCCGTGCGACGAAACGCTCCTTGTCGGCTGCGAAGGCAGTATGCGGTGTCACGTCCACCGCACCAGGATTTTCGCGCCAGTCGACCTGCAATTGCAGCCGTCCTTCAGCCGACCCGTCGGGCGCGGCGGCGATGCGCTCTTCGAGCCAGCTTTCGTCCTCGAACACGAAATCGAGGATCAGGCCGAGGCGCCGCAGCAAATCGGGATAGTTGGCGAGCGAGGCGATGATGCGGTGAAAATCATAGTCGGGGACGGCGGGCGCCGGCGCGATATTCTCGAACGTCGGACGACGCATCCGCCGCTCGGCGTCGCTCGGGCGCTCGCGGCGATAGAAGCGGTCGGCCTGATAGAGATTATACTCATCCGCCGAGCGGAACTGGTCCATCAGCGCCGCATCGGCCTGCGCAACGAGCGGGCTGCCCGGCCCGCCCGGACGCGGAGTATACCAGTCGGGATTCATTGTGCGGCGCGTTTTCCGGCCCGCGGAAGCCGGACCGCCCTCGTCCTTGGCTGCGGGTCCGGGCACCTCGCCGCGATAAAGACCCTTCGGCCCGAACACCTGCCGGTCGATCACCGCTTCGAAGCTCTCATCAAAGAATCGGCCGAAGCCGGGCAGCGCCACCTCCACCTTGTCCCGCCCGAACGGGATCACCGTCGTGCGCGTGCCCGCATCGCCGAGCATCTTCTTGAGGTCGGGATGCGCCTCACGCCAGGGTAACAGGCTCGGATGGTTCGAAGCGGCCTGCACGGCGAGTTTGCCATAGTGGCGCTTCACATAGCCAAGCATGTTGCGCACCGAATAGCTGCGCAGGTTGACCGCGCTCATGTCCATGTACTGGAAGCCCGCGACGGGCGTCTCGTCGGTGAAGAATTCGCGCCAGAGATCGGGGTCGACCTTCGAAATCAGTTCGAGCCCGATCTGCTTGCCGCCGCTGATCACCGAGAATTTGGCGCCGCTCATCACATCGGGCCATTTCATGAAGGCGGGGAATTTAGCGAGGATCTGCTCGTCGGCGCTTTCCGGGGTCAGTCGGGGCGAAACGACGACACTGACGCGCCGGCGCGTGCCGCGCTCGCCCGGCGCACCGGTCGCGCCATAGGGCAAGATGGTCCAGACGATCTGCGACTTGGCCATGATCCGATCCCCTTCAGGCGAAAGCTTCGAGATGGTCGCGCCAGGCATATTCGACGTCTTCGCCGATCTGCTGGAGCTCCTGCGCGAGCGGCAGGTCGGGCGCGTGGCCCAGCATCTGTCGCAAGGTCGGGTCGCCGTTCGATCCCGCGAACTTGCGTTCGCAGGTGATCGTCACGCTGCCCGAGAAGATGAAGACCGATATTTCGATCGTCAGTTCGGCCTTGCCGACGCATTTCCCGGAGCTGAATTCGTATCGGAGCTCGAGATAAAGCTCGATCGACGCCGTAATCAGCCCCAGCACATCGACATGGCCGCCAAGCCGGAAATAGCCGGTGAGCGATGCATCGTCGCCTTCCATGCGATAATAGATGCCAGCCATGACATGCACGCCGCCCGACGCGACCCCGAAGTCGATCGAAAAGGCCGCGCCGAATTCGAACGAAGCTTCGAGGATCTGGACGCCGCCCGGATCGATCGTCACGCCGAAGAAGCCCCCGCCGCCGAAGATATAGACGGTCAGCAGGAAGGGCTGGTCGCGGCGGCAGAAATTGAAGCGCACGCTGAGCGGCTGACCGATGAACGGCACGGTGAAGCCGGCCCCGAGGCTGACGTTGGAAATATTGAGGACACCGCAGGTAATCGACGGCAGCGAAATATCGAACCCGGCATCGATCCCCTGCGGGGTGATGTCGAGGTAGGGCGGGTCCGAAAAGCCGTCGAGCGGGATCAGGTCGCGCAATGTCTCGACGAAGCTCAGCGGCCCGACGAACTTGATGTCGGACAGCAGCACATCGACATCCATCTTCGCCGTGCTGTCGATCGAAAATTCGATCTTCTCGAAATTGAGCTCGATGAAACTCGCGGGCGCGATGAGCACGAGATCGAAATGCTTGAGCCCGCAGGTCACGCTGATCGACGGGCTCGACGATCCGTTCTTCTTGACCTTGGCGACTACCGCGACGAGCAGGCCGCGCTTGTCGTTGGCACGGAACAGCGCATCGGCGGCGGCCGTGCTGCCCGTCGGCGACCAATTGTTGATTTCCGGATTCCAGTCGAACCGGATCGTCAGTTCGTCGCCGGTGAGCATTTCGACGAGACGGAGCAGATCCTCGGCGCCGTCCAATATCTCCTCGACAACACCAAGCGCATCGACGATCGCATTGCGCGGCGCGCCGCTAAGGAGATTGAAATTCTCCAGCGCGGTGCGGAACGGCCCGATCGCGTCGGACAGCGCCTCGACCTTGGCACGAAGCGCGGCGGGATCGCCGAGCAGCGAAGAGAGCGCGCCGGGGTCGCCGACGATGCTGTCGAGCGCGTCCCAAAGCGCCTTGCCCGCGGTGACGAGCGCCTGAAGCTGCTCGAGGTCGGCGAGCAGCGCATCGAGCTTCTGCGCCGCGTTGAGCGCGCTCTGGCGGAAGCCAGCGGGGAGCGAGACGCCGCCCGGCGAGGCATTGGCCGCGGTCCGCAAATCGGCGACGGAGGCGCGCGCGGCGGTGATGCTCGCAGGAAGGTTCGCAAGGTCCGGACTGCCTGCTGCCTCATCGAGCAATTTGTCCACCAGCGCGCCAAGCTTGTCCGCCACATCCTCGACGCGGTCGCGC
>JALDYH010000298.1:0-4053 GCA_032154175.1 Sphingopyxis sp.
CCCATATATTTGCCCGCGCGGTCGGCGTAGCTCGTCTCGCACGGCTCGTTGCCCTGCAGGAAGAGGAACTGGCATGCGCCTTCGTTCGCGTAGATCTTGGCGGGCAGGGGGGTGGTGTTCGAGAATTCGAGCGTCACATGGCCTTCCCACCCGGGCTCGAGCGGAGTGACGTTCACGATGATGCCGCACCGCGCATAGGTCGATTTGCCGAGGCAGATGACGAGCACATCGCGCGGGATACGGAAATATTCGACCGTCCGCGCCAAGGCAAAGCTGTTCGGCGGAATGATGCAGACGTCGGTTTCGCGATCGACGAAATTCTTGGGGTCGAAATCCTTGGGATCGACGATCGTCGAATCGACGTTGGTGAAGATCTTGAACTCGGGGGCGACGCGCGCGTCATAGCCGTAGGAAGACAGGCCGTAGCTGATGCAGCCGTCGCGGCGCTGCGCCTCCACAAACGGTTCGATCATGCCCTGCGTCTGGGCGGCTTCGCGAATCCAGCGATCGGAAAGAATGGCCATGCGTGTCTCTTGTCGGTCCTGTGAGGGTTGCGCAAGCGGTCAGTCGATAAGGCCGAGATCCTTGGGGCCGAAAGCAGCGGGTAGCAGCTCGCTGAGCCTGTACGTCTTGACGACGCCGCCGTCGCCCGAGGCGCAATGGACGAGGATATCGGTCTTCGATCGTTCGGCAGCTTCGTTGAGGACCTGACGGCAGCGGCCGCACGGATTGACCGGGTCGCTGCCGACCAGCGCATCGCCATCGGGGCGCCCGCCGACGATAGCGACTTCGGCCAGCTCGTCGATCCAGCCTTCGTTGGCGATCTTTGCTACTGCCGCGGTCTCGGCGCAGAGGGTGAGGCCGTAGCTTGCATTTTCGACATTGGCGCCGGTGACCACGTCGCCATTTTTGAGCAGTAGTGCGGCCCCGACATAAAAGCCCGAATAGGGTGCATAGGCGCGGCTTGCGGCATCGCGCGCGGCGGCGATCAGATCGTCGCGGGTGTCACTCATTGCATCTCTCCTTGCGGACGCAGCGCATTCCAGCCGACGGTGCCGTCGGCGCCCGACAGGCGGACATAATTGTTCGCTTGCCACATCGCCCATGGGTGCGCGCCATAATCGGGTTCGAAGAAATCGCGGCGCAGCCAGGTCGTGCGCGCAATGCCTTGGGTTACCTTGTAGTCGGCCTCGAATCCCGGGCCGGGGGCGATCAGGCTGCGTTTGCCCATATGCGCCTCGATCTGCGCAAGGAAGGTCGCGAGTTCGGAGAGCAGCAGCGCACGCGTCGGGCGGTCGGGGCAACGGTCGTCATAATCGAGCCAGACGACGGCGGGCAGCGCGTCGGCGCGGCGCGGGACATGACGGATGAAATTGGCCGCCTGATCGGTCGCGAGCTGGCAGAGGCTGTAACGATGGATTGCGCCCGCCTGTACCCCTGCCTCGCGCGCGTGCGCCATGTTGCGAACGAACTTGGGATCGATAGTGCCCGAGCCGTCGGTCGCCATGATATAAGCGAAATCGGCGCCCGCGGCCTTGATCGATCCCCAATGGACATCACCATTGGCCGCGTCGATCGTAACGCCTTGCATGGGATAGAGCGTCCGGTCGGGGGTCCAGCGCGCCGCCCACCATAGTGCCAGGCCGGCGGCAAGCAGAAGGAGCACGATAGCCGCGCCGATCCGGCGCAGTCCGCGTGCGACGGCCACGCGCCAATCGTCGCCCGACTTTGCCTCGCGCCTGCCCTTGATCGCCCCCGTCGCCATCGTCAGCCCTTGATGTGCAGCACGCAGATCAGCGTGAACAGCCGTCGTGCGGTGTCGAAATCGACCGCGATCTTGCCGTCGAGCCGGTCCATCAGCATCTCGGCGGCCTCGTTGTGCAGTCCGCGCCGCGCCATGTCGACGGTTTCGATCTGCTGCGCGGTGGAGGTCTTGATCGCCTGATAATAGGAATCGCAGATCGCGAAATAGTCGCGGATTGGTCGGCGAAAACGCCCGAGGCCGAGGATGATCGCCTCGAGTGGCGAACCGTCTTCACGAGCAATTTCAAAGATCAGCCGGCCTTCCTCGACACGCAACATCAAGCGGTACGGGCCGGCATAGCCGTCGGGATGGCCGCGCTGCGGCACGAATTTATTGTCCTCGATCAGGTCGAAGATCGCAACGCGACGTTCCTGCTCGACATCGGGATTTCGCCACACGATCGACCCCTCGTCGAGGTCGACCGAAATGATCCGTTGTTTCGAAGGGTCTGCGTCGGCCATGCTGCAAGTGCTTCTACTTGGCCCGGCTCGAAGGGCAAGCGCGACTTATTCACAGAGCGGCCCACAGCGATGATGGCAACCCGGCTATCATTCCGTTGCTTGTTGGGAGCTGCCGTCGCATGATGACGTCATGCTTGATGTCGTCCGACTTCCGACGTCCCCGGCCGGGGACGAGCGCCAGATGCCGCGTAATATCGAGGCGGAGGCCGCGTTTCTGGGCGCGATCCTGATCGACAACCGAGTCGTCGAGGATCTGCCCGTCGCGCTCAACCCCGAGCATTTCTTCGAACCGCTCCACGGCCGCATTTTCCAGCAGACGATGGCGCTGATCGAGCGCAACAGCATCGCGACCCCGGTCACGCTCAAGCCCTATTTCGAGGCCGACGAGGCGATGAAGGCGGTCGGCGGCGTGGGGTATCTCGCGCAGCTCACCGGCAGCGGCGCCGGCCTGATCGGCGCGCGCGACTTTGCGCGGCAGATTTTCGATCTCGCGTTGTTGCGTGAATTGGCCGGTGTCGGGCGTTCGCTCGTCGACAACGCGCTCGACACCAGCGAACGCGTCGATCCGCAGGCGCAGATCGAGGAGGCCGAAACCGCGCTTTATCGCGTCGCGGGCGGCGAGGCCGAGATGGGGTCGGTCAAGAATTTCAGCCAGGCGAGCCTTGTCGCGCTGCAAGCCGCCGAGCGCGCGCTCAACTCGGGCGGTCATTTGTCGGGGATCACGACCGGCATCTCCAGCATGAACGCCAAGATCGGCGGCATGCACAATAGCGACTTGATGATCCTCGCGGGGCGTCCGGGCATGGGTAAGACCTCGCTTGCGACCAATATCGCATACAACGCCGCCGAGCGTTTCCGCCGCGACGAGGATGATGGCATCCCGCCCGAAAAGAATATGGGCGCGAAGGTCGCCTTCTTCAGCCTCGAAATGTCGGCCGACCAGCTCGCGACGCGCGTGCTCGCCGAGCAGTCGGGGGTGTCGGGCGAAGCGCTGCGCATGGGGAAGATCAGCAAGGAACAGTTCCAGCAATTGAGCCGCGCCGCGCAGCAGCTCCAGACCTTGCCCTTGTTTATCGACGATACGCCGGGCCTGACGATTGCGGGATTGCGCACGCGCGCGCGCCGTTTGCAGCGACGTCATGGCATCGGCTTCATCATCGTTGACTATCTGCAATTGTTGCAGGGATCGTCGAAGAGCGGCGACAACCGCGTGCAGGAAATTTCCGAAATTTCGCGTGGTTTGAAGACGCTGGCGAAGGAGCTTCATGTGCCGGTGATGGCGCTGTCGCAGCTCAGCCGTCAGGTCGAAAGCCGCGAGGACAAACGCCCGCAGCTCTCGGATCTTCGCGAATCGGGGTCGATCGAGCAGGACGCCGACATGGTGCTCTTCGTGTTCCGCGAAGATTATTATGTCGCCGCAAAGGAGCCCAAGCGTCCGGTCGAGGGCGACGATGTGAAGATTCACGCGCAGCATGAGGAATGGGCGGCCGAAATGGAGCGCGTCTTCGGCCTCGCCGAAGTCATCGTCGCGAAATCGCGTCACGGTTCGACGGGCAAGATCCGCATGCACTTCGAGGCGAAGACGACGAAGTTCAGCGACCTTGCCGACGACAGTCAGGCGTTCGAGGATTATGAATAGCCGATAGCGTGTCATCCCGGCCTTCGCCGGGAGACTAACGGATCAGAACGCCGGGTCGTTCGCCGGATCGTCGCCCAATGGCGTCACTTCGGTATGGATGCCGCATTCGGTCTTGTCCCAGCCGCGCCAGCGGCCCGAGCGCGGGTCTT
>JALDYH010000069.1:0-19508 GCA_032154175.1 Sphingopyxis sp.
ATTCGCGCCTGGTCTCGCTCGAAGAGCGATTGGACCGGGCCGAAGCCGCAGAAGCGAAACGGACCGCAGTAAACGCCGGACCGGAGACCGATGCGAATTACAAGCTCGGGAACCGCGTTCTGGCCGAACTGCTGGGCGGGATCGGTGGCGGCGCGCTGGTTGGTTGGACGATCGACCATTTCGCAGGCACCGCGCCCTGGGGCCTGTTGGTGGTACTGTTCCTCGGAATAGTTGTCGCCTTCAGAAACATATTTCGGATTGCGAACGTCCGGCCTTCGAAGCCGGACTGACGGGGATTTAAGGCGAGGTATCGCGTGGCGGATCAAGGTAAAGTGGACCCGATGCACCAGTTCGAGGTGCAGAAGATGTTCGACATGTTCCATGTCGGCAATCATGAGGTCGCCTTCACCACGAGCGCGATGTGGATGGTGATTGCCGGCCTGCTTCTGTGGGCCTTCATGATCGGCGGGATGAAGCGCCAGCTCGTCCCCGGTCGCTGGCAGGTCGCCGTCGAAGGCTTCACCGGCTTCATTTCGGGGATGATGAACGCGAATATCGGCCCTGAAGGCCGCAAATATACGCCCTATGTCTTCTCGCTCTTCATGTTCATCCTGATGCTGAACGTGATCGGCCTCATGCCCTTCGGCCTGTTCGGCCTGCATCCGTTCACCGTGACGAGCCACTTTGCGATCACCGGTTTCCTCGCGATCCTGAGCTTCTCGATCGTGCTGATCGTCGGTTTCTGGCGCCACGGCCTGCATTTCTTCTCGCTGTTCGTGCCTCATGGCACGCCTTGGTGGCTGCTGTGGCTGATCCCCGCGATCGAGCTGGTGTCGTTCCTCGTCCGCCCGTTCAGCCTTGCGCTGCGACTGTTCGTTGCGATGACCGCGGGCCACGTGCTGATGAAGGTGTTCGCCTCGTTCATCATCGACGGCATCGCTGCCGGTCCTGCGGTCGGTCTCGGCGTCGGCATCCCCAGCATGGCGCTGATGGTCGGGATCAGCGGGCTCGAACTGCTGGTCGCCGGGATTCAGGCCTATGTATTCGCGTTGCTCACGTCGCTCTATCTGAATGACGCGATCAATCTGCACTGATATTTCAACTGTATAATCAACGTTTTTCCCAAGGAGTATAAAATGGACGTTCAAGCTGCTTCGCTCATCGGCGCCGGTCTGGCCGCTATCGGTGCCGGTATGGCCGCCATCGGTGTGGGCAACGTCTTCGGTAGCTTCCTCGAAAGCGCGCTGCGTAACCCGGCTGCTGCCGACGGCCAGCAGGGCCGCCTGTTCATCGGCTTCGCGGCTGCCGAACTTCTCGGCCTGCTGTCGTTCCTGATCGCGATCCTGCTGTACCTCAAGGCAGCCTGATCCGTCTGCGGGGCCGGCTCGCTAAAAGCGGGCCCCGCGACTGCTTTTCTTTTGTCGGTCGAGTAAATCCATGCCTCAAATCAGCCAATTCGCTGAAAGCTGGTACGCCGCATCACAGATTTTCTGGGTGCTGCTGACCTTCGGCTTCGTCTTTTTCGTCATCGGCCGCGGCATGCTGCCGAAGATCGAGGCGACGGTGGACGCGCGCGACCGCAAGGTGGCGGACGATCTGGCCGCGGCCAAGGCAGCGCATGCCGCTGCCGATAACCTTGAAGAAAGCTATCGCCAGCAAAGCGACGCAAGCCGCGCCGCTGCGCAGAAGGCGGTAACCGACGCCAAGGACAAGGCCGCGAAAGACGCTGAAAAGCGCCTCGCAAAGATCGACGCCGAACTCGCGGGCAAGCTGTCGGCGGCCGAAGCCGACGTCAGCGCGGCGCGCACTTCGGCAATGGCTGAAATCGAATCGGTTGCGGCCGAAGCAGCGGGCGACCTCGTCGCCAAGCTGTCGGGCGTGAAGGTCGCTGCGGCGGATGCCAAAGCAGCGGTGAAGGCGGTGCTCCATGGCTAATTTCCTGCCCATCCTGTCCGAAGCGGCGGGTGAAGTGCATGTCGAACCGGCATCGTTCGGTTTCATCGACGCAACCGTCTGGGTTTCGATAGCGATGGCGATTTTCATCGCCATCCTGCTGTGGAAAAAGGTGCCGGCGATGGTAGCGGGCATGCTCGACAGCAAGATTGCCGAGATTTCGAAGCAGCTCAATGAAGCCGAACAACTGCGTCTCGACGCGGAATCGCTGAAGGCCGAATATGAGGCGAAGCTCGCTGACGCGGCGAAAGAAGCCGACGACATGCGCGCCCGTGCCGATGCCGAGGCCGAGGCGCTCGTCGCCAAGGCAAAGGCCGACGCGACCGCGCTGATCGCGCGCCGCAAGCAGATGGCCGAAGACCGCATTGCGGCAGCCGAAGCGACCGCACTCACCGAAGTGCGCTCGGCCGCAGCCAAAGCTGCCACCGATGCAGCGGCGAAGCTGATTGCCGACAAGCATGACGCCGCGGCCGACAAGGCGCTGGTCGATCAGGCTATCGCGGGCGTCGCCAAGGGCTGAACCCTTCGACATCGCTGAGACAGAACGCCCGCGGACTTCCGCGGGCGTTTTGCTTTCGGGCCTTAGTTCGCCGGGGACGAGCTGCCTAAACCCGCAACCCACGCCTTGGTTGCGGGGCAATTGTCCATGGCGCGTCGATATCCCTCACGCGTTGTCGTGCGGCCGATATACTCCTGCTCGGCCGTGCCAAATACAAAGCCGACCGTGCGGTGGGCAAATTCCAGGGCATAGGTCACCGAGATATCGGCGGCAGTGAAACGGTCACCCGCGATATAGGGCGTGCGCGCAAGTTGGCGGGTCACGAGACCGAGGCGGCTTTTGAAGATGTCGAGCGCCCAGGTCGCGGTCCAGTTTTCCCGCTCGGCTTCCGGCGCGAGGATGTTGGTCGCAACTATGGCGTTGATCGGACCGGCCAGGCCCGCCTCGCCCATATGGAGAAACTGCTGATAGGTCGCGAATGCGGTGTCGCCGGGTGTCGGCGCAAGCGAGTTCGGGCCGTAGCGCGCGAGCAGATATTCCATGATGGCGATCGATTCGACCATCGTCACATCGCCGTCCCGAATAGCGGGAATGAAACCGGCAGGGTTGATCGCCAGAAACTCAGTGTCGTGGTCGACCCCGGCCAGAAGATCGACCTGCCGCAGCCAATAGGGAAGCCCCATCTCCTCGAGCAGCCAGGCGACGCGAAACCCTCTGCCTTCGCCATAGACGGTGATCATGTCGTACCTTCCCCTCAGAACTGGATCATGATCCGCCGCGCCAGCGCTGGTGAAATACTGTGAACCAGCTGCAGCATCTTCACCATCCCGGCGTTGACTTCACGCTTGTCGGCGCGAATGCCGCGCACGATCTCGGCCGCACAGTCGTGCGCGCTCATCTTCTTGCCAGCACGGCCTGCGGTCATGCTGGTCTCGACGACGGGTGGCAGGGCCTCGATGACGCGCACATTACTGTCCTTGAGCAAATGGCGGATCGCCTGCGTGTAGCTGCGCAGTCCGGCCTTGGTCGCGCAATAGATCGACCCGCCGGCGCGCGGCGCGATCGCAAGGCCCGAGGTGACGTTGACGATCGCCGCCTCGGGCTGTGCACGTAGCACGGGCAGCAGCCGTGTGCACAGCGCGATGGGTGCATCGAGGTTGGTGCGAATGCAATGTGCGGCGCTCTCCAGCGTCTCGACCTTGTCGAGTTCATATTCGCTGCCGACACCGGCATTGTTGACGAGCAGGGCGAGCGGCTTGTTTGCGACGCCGTTCACGACCGCATCGACGCCCGCCCGGGTCGACAGGTCGCCCGCGATCGTCCCGAAACCGAGCGCAGCCATCGCCTGCAATTTCTCGGCCGATCGCCCGGTGACGATCACGTCGGCACCCGCGCCTTGCAGTTGGAGCGCGATCTCGCGCCCGATCCCGTCGCTGCCGCCTGTGACCAGCGCGAGCTTTCCGCGAAGTTCCATAAGACCCCTCCTATGTTTTACCTCGCGCACTATGGCGGGTCGCACCGCCATCGCCTACATGCAAAATCATGGCCCGCCCGAACGCTCCCGACCGATTCAACGAAGAAAAAGCGACCTATGTGATGCGTGGCAGCGACGGGGAGGGCGACCAGCCCGACCTCGAGCGCGGCGCCGAGGCGATCCGCAGTGTCGTGCGCAAATTGCCCACGCGTCCGGGGGTTTATCGCATGCTCGATGCGCGCGGCGATGTTTTGTATGTGGGTAAAGCGCGCGCGCTCAAGAACCGGGTGACGAATTATACGCAGGTCGCGCGGCTGCCGCAGCGGCTCCAGCGCATGGTGTCGCAGACACGCGCGATGGAGATCGTCACGACGACGAGCGAGGCCGAGGCGTTGCTTCTCGAGGCGCAACTGATCAAGCGATACCGCCCGCCGTACAATGTGCTGCTGCGCGACGACAAAAGCTTTCCCTTCATCCTGCTGCGTATGGATCACGACTTCCCGCGCGTGCAGAAGCATCGCGGCGCGCGGCGCGCAAAAGGGCGCTATTATGGACCGTTCGCGAGCGCCGGATCGGTGGGGCAGACGCTCAATGCGCTGCAGAAGACCTTTCTGCTGCGAAGCTGCACCGACAGCTTTTTCGCCAATCGTTCGCGGCCGTGCCTGCTCTATCAGATCAAGCGATGCAGCGCGCCATGCGTCGACCGCATCTCCAGGGAAGATTACGCCGGACTGGTGAGTGATGCGCAGGACTTCCTCGAAGGGCGTTCGACTGCAGTCCAGAAACGGCTGGGCACCGCAATGACGCAGGCGGCCGAGGCAATGGATTTCGAGCAGGCGGCTGTGATCCGCGACCGTTTGAAGTCGCTGACCTTTATCCAGGGCAGTCAGTCGGTGCACGCCGATGGATTGGGCGATGCCGATGTGTTCGCGCTCGCGGCGAAGGGCGGGCAGCTATGCATCGCGGGCTTCTTCATCCGCGGCGGGCAGAATTGGGGGCATCGCAGCTTTTTTCCGGCACATGTCTCGGGGGTGCCCGAGGCCGAGGTGATGGCGAGCTTTCTGATGCAATTCTACGAAGGCGTGCCACCGCCGAAACTGATCCTCGTCGACCGCGAGCCCGAGGAATGCGCGCTGCTCGCCGAGGCACTCGGCGAAAGCGGCAGCCGCAAGGTCGAGATCAGCGTGCCGCAGCGCGGCAATCGCCGGCGGTTGCTGGAACAGGCGGTGCGCAATGCCGGCGAGGAACTCGACCGCCGTCTTGCCGAGAGCAGCAGCCAGGCGAAGCTCGGGCGCGAGCTCGCCGAACTGTTCGACCTCGAAAATCCGCCGCAGCGCATCGAGATTTATGACAACAGCCATATCCAGGGCACAAATGCCTTGGGCGCGATGGTCGTCGCGGGTCCCGAGGGCTGGATCAAGGGCGCCTATCGCAAGTTCAACATCAAGCGCGCCGAGACGATGCCGGGCGACGATTTCGCGATGATGCGTGAGGTGTTCCAGCGCCGTTTCGCGCGCGCGATCGACGAGGACCCCGAGCGCACCAAGGGCGAATGGCCCGATCTCGTGCTGATCGACGGCGGCAAGGGGCAGGTGTCGGCGGCAGGCGCGGTGCTCGCCGAGCTGGGAATCGACGACCTCACCTATATTGGTGTCGCGAAGGGCCCCGATCGCAACGCAGGTCGCGAGACCTTCTATCATCCCGACGGCCGCGAATTCACGCTGCCGCCGAACAACGCCGTGCTCTTCTATATCCAGCGTCTCCGCGACGAAGCACATCGCTTCGCGATCGGTGCGCACCGGCAGAAGCGCGCGAAAGCGATGGGCAGCTCGCCGCTCGACGAGGTGCCGGGGATCGGCCCGTCGCGCAAGAAGGCGCTGCTGATGCATTTCGGCACCGCACGCGCGGTGCGCGGCGCGAGCCTCGAAGATTTGCAGAAAGCGCCAGGGGTCAGCGCTGCGGTCGCGCAGGCGGTGCACGATTTCTATCATTCGGGACGATGAGGGGAATATTATGGATTTCGCAGCAGCCATGCCGCTCGCGGGAACGCTTGGGGTCACGATCCATGAAGGCGGGAAGGATCGCGTCGCGGGCAAGCTACCGGTGAGGCCCGAAATCTGCACTGCGGGCGGGATCGTCCATGGCGGAGCGATCATGGCCTTTGCCGATTGCCTTGGTGCGGTCGGGGCCTTCCTGACGCTGCCAGAGGGCGCGAACGGCACGACGACGATCGAGAGCAAGACCAATTTTCTCGGCGCCGGGCCGGTCGGATCCACCCTGATCGGCGAGGCGACTCCGGTGAAGATCGGCAAGCGGCTGTCTGTGTGGCAGACGCGCATCCGGACGGAGGACGGCGCCGAGGTTGCGCTGGTGACCCAGACGCAGATGGTGCTTTGGCCAGCCTGACCGCCGATGCCATCGTCTGCGCGGTGCGCGCGCATGGCGAACATGGCGCGATCCTGCGCGCGTTGACGCAGGACGGGGGGCTGGTCGCCGGTTACGTCCGTGGTGGGCGCTCACGACGTCTGCGGCCGACCCTCGTGCCCGGCAACCTTGTTGCACTCGAGCTGCGTGCGCGGACCGACGACCAGCTTGGCGGTGCGACGGTGGAGCTTATGGAGAGCCGGGCCCCCCTGCTGGCCGAACCGTTGGCAGCGGCAGCGATCGACTGGGTGACGAGCCTTACTGCGGCGACGCTGCCCGAAAGTCAGCCCTATCCGGCGCTCTATGCGGCACTGTCCGCCGTATTGGAGGCAATAGGCGTTGCTCCCTCGGCGCGTCTGTGGGCGGCGGCGCTGACACGGTACGAGCTGCTGCTGCTTGCCGAACTCGGATTCGGATTGAACCTTGAAGAATGTGTCGTGACGGGCATGTCGGCCGATCTGGCCTTCGTCAGTCCCAAATCGGGCGGCGCGGTGACCGCCGGCGCCGCGGCGGGATATGAAGGACGCCTGTTTCGCCTGCCAGCCTTCCTGCGCGGACAGGATGCCAGCCCGCCAATGGACGCGGTGCTCGACGGCCTGACCATCACCGGCCATTTCCTCGACCGCAACATCCTCGACGGACGCAACCGCGATTTGCTGGCCGTAAGGGAAAGATTGGTCGATCGATTGGGCAGGGCGGTTGCGTGACGCGCCGCCGCTGTCTAAGCGGCTGGCGAGATACGAAAGGGCGACACGTTGAAGATCCTGCTGCTGGCTGGCGATGGTATCGGTCCGGAAATCATGACAGAGGCCGAAAAGGTCCTTGCTGCACTCGCATTACCGGTGACGCTCGACCGCGCGCTCGTCGGCGGGGCTGCCTATGAAGCGACCGGCCACCCCTTGCCATCCGAAACGCTCGCCAAGGCCAAGGAAGCCGATGGTATTTTATTTGGCGCAGTCGGCGACCCGCGCTTCGACAATGTCGAACGCCATCTGCGTCCCGAGCAGGCCATCCTCGGCTTGCGCTCCGCACTCGGCCTGTTTGCCAATCTGCGTCCGGCAAAGCTGTTTGCGGGTCTGGAAGACAGCTCGGCGCTGCGTCCCGAGGTCGCGGCGGCCATTGATCTGCTGATCGTCCGCGAACTCAACGGCGACGTCTATTTCGGCGAAAAGGGCACGCGTACGACCGCAAGCGGCGAGCGTGAAGGCTATGACATCATGTCGTACAGCGAAAGCGAAGTGCGGCGCATCGCCCACGTCGCCTTCCGTGCGGCGCAAGGGCGTCAGAAGCGACTGTGCTCGGTCGACAAGGCGAATGTGCTCGAAACCTCGCAGTTGTGGCGTGACGTCGTGATCGAGGTCGCGAAGGATTATCCCGACGTGGCGCTCACCCATATGTATGTCGACAATGCCGCGATGCAGCTTGTGCGCAATCCGGGCCAGTTCGACGTTGTCGTCACCGGCAATCTGTTCGGCGATATCCTGTCCGACCAAGCGTCGATGTGCGTTGGCTCGATCGGCTTGCTTGCCTCGGCTTCGCTCAGCGAAGGCAAGCAGGGACTGTACGAGCCGATCCACGGCAGCGCGCCCGACATCGCGGGCAAGGGCATTGCCAATCCGCTGGCGATGATCCTGTCGCTCGCGATGCTGCTCCGTCATTCCGGGGGCGACGAGGCGAGCGCAGCGCGGATCGAGGCAGCGGTGGCAAAGGTGCTGGCCGACGGTTGCCGCGGTGCCGATCTGGGAGGCAATATGGGAACGGCGGCATTGGGCGATGCAGTCGTTTCTGCTTTGAACGTATAGATGAGATGAAGAAGACGACGGGTTTCGACCGCAACAAGACAAGGAACTGGCATCCGGCAACGCAGGCGGTGCGCGGCGGGACGTGGCGCAGCGAGCATGGCGAGACGTCGGAAGCGCTCTTCCTGACATCGGGCTACACCTACGACAGCGCCGAGGAAGTTGCAGCGCGCTTCGCGGGCGAAGAACAGGGAATGACCTATTCGCGCCTGCAAAATCCCACGGTGGCGATGCTCGAAGAGCGGATCGCGCTGATGGAAGGTGCCGAGGCATGCCGCGTTCAGGCGACGGGCATGGCGGCGATGACCACCGCGCTGCTCTGCCAGCTGTCGGCGGGCGATCATATCGTAGCGGCGAAGGCGGCGTTCGGATCGTGCCGCTGGCTCGTCGATCATCTGTGCCCGCGCTTCGGGATCGAAACGACCGTCGTCGACGGCCGCGATAACGATGCGTGGGAAAAGGCGATCAAGGCGAACACCAAGGTGTTTTTCTTCGAAACTCCCGCCAACCCGACGATGGATATCGTCGACATGAAGCATGTCTGTGCGCTGGCGAAGGCGCATGGCATCACGACCGTCGTCGACAATGCCTTTGCGACAGCGGTGCTCCAGCGCCCGATGGATTTCGGCGCCGACGTCGTCGCCTATTCGGCGACGAAGCTGATGGAAGGGCAGGGGCGCGTGCTCGCCGGCGCCGTCTGCGGAACCGAAAAGTTCATCAACGATATATTGCTGCCGTTCCAGCGTAATACCGGCCCGAACCTGTCGCCCTTCAACGCATGGGTTGTGCTCAAAGGCCTTGAGACGCTCGACCTGCGCGCGCGGCGCCAGTCGGAAAATGCGCTCGCGGTCGGCAAGGCGATCGAAGGCCGCGTCGCGCGAATGCTGCATCCGGGGCTCGCCAGCCACCCGCAGCATAGTCTGGCGATGAGCCAATCGAGCGCGTGCGGACCGATCTTCTCCTTTGTGCTCGATGGCGGTCGCGAGCAGGCGATGGCGTTCCTCAACGCGCTCGAACTGGTCGATATCAGCAATAATATCGGCGATTCGCGTAGCCTCTGCTGCCACCCTTGGTCGACGACGCATTATGGTGTGAGCGAAGAGGCCCGTATCGATATGGGCGTCGTCGAGGGCATGCTGCGGATCAATATCGGGCTCGAGGATCCGCGCGATATCGTCGCCGATCTGGACCAGGCATTGACCAAGGTCGGGCTTTGAGCGACGTTGGCGCCTCGATGATCGACTCCTTCTTCCCCTTTGCGGCGACCACCGGGTCGATCACCGTGCGCGTGGCGGTCAGCTACCTGCCCGAACAGTCGCATCCGGCGCTCGGCCGCTGGTTCTGGGCCTATCATGTCCGCGTCGAAAACCATGGCGAGACCGCCGTGCAACTCATCAGCCGCCACTGGCGGATCAGTGACGGGCGCGGCCAGATCAGCGAAGTGGAGGGCGAGGGTGTTGTCGGCGAACAGCCGCTGATATCGCCCGGCGGCGCCTATGACTATGTTTCGGGCTGCCCGCTGCCGACACCCGAGGGGTCGATGGTCGGCAGCTATGCGATGGAGATGGGTGACGGATCGCAACTGCTCGTCGCGATCCCGCATTTCCCGCTCGTGGCTCCTGCGACCGCGTCATGAAGCGCACCCACCTGCCCCTGAACGCCCTGCGCGTTTTCGACGCCGCTGCCCGGCACCTGAGCTTTACGCGTGCCGCCGACGAACTGGCAGTGACCCCCGCCGCGGTTGGGCAACAAATCCGCGCGCTCGAGGATATGCTGGGCGTTGTTCTGTTTCGCCGTACGCCCAAGGGGCTGGAGCTGACGGGCGAGGCCGATGCGGGACTTGATGCGCTACGGCAGGGCTTTTTGCAGTTCGAGGAATCGGTGCGCGCGATGCAGGCGGGACAATCGTCTCAGTCGCTGACCATCGCCGCGCCGCGCGACCTCACTGCGAAATGGCTGGCGCCGCGGCTTGCGCGCTACAGCCAGCAGGCGCCGGATGTACGCTTCACTTTGGTGTCGGCCGACAGCGGGATCGATTTTACCGAAGCGAACCTCGACCTTGCGATCTTCTGGACCGATGGCGCCGGAGAGCATGAGGGCGTGGCGCTGGCCGACGCGCGGATGGTCACCGTGGCAGGTCCGGGAAGCAACAGCGACACGCGGATCGCGTGGCCGGGCTGTCCGGTCGCGGATGGCGAGCCCGCGCTGCGACTGGGCGACGCCGGACTGGCCATAGATGCCGCGGCGAACGGGCTGGGGCAGGCGAATGTGCCCGCAATGCTTGCCGAGGCCGATATCGCCGCGGGTCGCGTGCGGCTGGTGGGTGAGGCTTTTGCCGTGAAACGCGGTTACTGGCTGGTCGCACCGACGCCGCAGTGGCGGCAGGCAAAGGTCAAGGCGCTGGTCGCGGCGCTGACCAGCTGATCATTTCGCGGCGAGCGCCAGCAACCTTGTGACCAGCCCGATCAACGGCTCGGTTGCGACGTTGGCGTCGGGATTGTTCCAGCTTGCGGTGATGACGAACCATTTGCCGTCCGACTTGCGTTCGCCAAGCATGCTCATCGCCAGGACACCGTTTTCGGACCCGCCCTTGTAGCCAAGATATTTCCAGTCGGCGCCCGCGGCGGGACCGACGCCATTGTTGATCGCCATCGCGGCGAGCGCCGTCTTCGACCGGCGCGCCCGAAGGTCGGTCATCGCCCGGGCGATATCGTTCGGGCTGGCGAACCATTCGAGGCTGTCGATGAAGCGCGGTCCCGCAGTGAAGCTGACCCCGTCAACATTGGCAAGCGTGAGTCGGCTCTGATTGCTTTCTATCAGCTTGCGCTGCGCCGCGTCGTCGCCCTTGATGAAGTGCGGGCGCAAGTCGGCGAAATTATTGCCCTTCAGCGCAAAAGCCTCGACCGTCGTGAGCAGCGGAGTGTTGCGCGACGGATCGCTATGCCCCGCAGCACGCATCCGCGCCTCGATCGGCTCGCGGCCAAGCAGGTGGATCAGCGTGTCGGTCGCGCCATTGTCGCTGACCGAGATCATCCAGTTGGCAAGGGTCTGTAACGTGACCGGTGTATCGGCGGGCCAGTTTGCCGTGGCGGCCGACGAAAAGCTGAGATGCGACAGCGGCACGACGTCGGACCATTTGCGTTTGCCCGCCGCAACCTGTGCTGCCAGTTCATCCAGAATATAGAGCTTGATCGTCGAGCCGACGGCAAACTGCTGATCGGCATTGGCGGCCGCCAGGGGTTTGATCGTGCCGCCATCGAGTTCGACGACGAGGAAGCCGGTCCGGCCGGGCAGCGCCGCGATTTCGACGGCGACCCTGGCATAGCTGTCGTCGGCTACCGTCACGCCGGTCACGCGAAGCCCCGTCACGCGTTCGTCGGCCGCGATGCCGACGTCCAGCAACACCGTCGCGACACCCTTTTCGAAGCGCAGCAGAATGGTTCCGGAACGTTCGTCGGTCGAGCGTGCCTCGTCGACGGCAACCGGCTGGCCATATTGCGCGATCAGGCCGTCTCTGAATGCCCTGAATTGCGCTTCCGGCACGGCGGTCTGAAAGTGCGGATCGAAATAGTCCGAATATTCGATTTGACCGCTGAACAGGTCGACGAGCTGCGCGGCGCGGCGGTCGAAGCCCGTCTGGGTCGCAGGTGTGACGGTTCCGGACGGTTGGATCGCGAATGCCGGCGACACCGGGCCGCATGCGGCCGTCACCACGATCGCCGCGGATGCCAGAAAACGGATCATTCACTATCTCCTTCGATCGTCGGCATCGCGGCGTCGAGGCGCTCGATCTGTCTGCGCAGCATGGCGGCCGCCTTTCGGTTGAGCAACCAGATGCCGAGCAAGACCAGCACAGGGATCGAGGCGAAAGCGGCGAAACCGAAGATGCTGCCAAATCCACCGGCGATCGCGAGACCAGCCATGAAAACAGCAAGCCCCGGGATCAGCGGCCCGATGTACCAGCGTCCGACGCTTGCCAGCATCCGCTCTTCGATCACAAGCCGCGCGCGGTAATAGCCGCGGACGTCGTCGGTTTCGGCAGCGGGGTCGGGCCGTGAGGTGCGGCGCGAAAGTTGCCACGCCATCACGGCGCTACCGGCGATCACCAGCAAGCTGCCGATCTTGAGCAGCATTTCGGGCAGGATCAGCGCGTAAAGTCCAAAAATCAGCGTGACGAACAGGGCCGCGACATATTCGCGGCGGTTGCGCTTGCCGATCATGCGGTCGAGCAGGACCGCGCGCGATTTGATCTCGGTTAACGGCAGCGGTTCGAGGATGGCGCTGCCACCCTGCCACAAGCTTTGAAGACCGTCGTCGTCTGAGCGGGTCATGATGCATCTCCCGGCTGGGCATAGCGGCGTGTCAGCATCGTCTTGAAACGATGAATTCTGGTGGCGACGGTATCGGGCGAAACACCGGTGATCTCGCCAATTTCCGCAGCTGCAACGCCTTCCAGATAGAGCAGCAATATCTGCCGGTCGGGCGGATCGAGGCGGTCGATGATTGACAGGATTTGTGCCATCGCCTGTTCGCTCGTCGCGCGCTCGAACGGGGTAGGGTCGTCGGAGGGCAGGTCGATATCTTCGATGCTGCTCCAGCCTCGCTGACGGTGGCGGCGCCGCGCGATGATGTGCGATGTCGCGCGGTTATGCGCGACGCGCCATACCCAGGTGCTCAGCGAGCAGCGGCCGTCGAAGTGCGCGAGGCTTTGCCATAGCGCGACCTGGATATCCTGTTCGAGGTCGCGGCGGAGGTCGGCATCAGCTTCATAGCCGCGCGCCATGCGAGCCAGTGCGCCGCCGAACTGCGCGATCGCATTGGTAAACACTTGATCCTGTTCGGCTTCGGTCACCCGAAATCTCCAGTCGCTGCCCTCGTCTGTCTGTTAGTCGATGGCGACGAGGGTTTCTGACAGGGAGCCGTCGTTTTTTGCTCAGGCGTCGATTGCCGCTTCGTCGAGCGTGGCCGCGTTCGCCTGAATAAACTGGAAGCGGTGTTCGGGGTGTTTTCCCATCAGCCGGTCGACCAGATCCTTGACGAGATGCCGCTCCTCATATTCCTGCGGTAGCGTAACGCGCAGCATCGAGCGTGTCGCGGGATCCATCGTCGTCTCTTTCAACTGGTTGGGGTTCATTTCTCCCAAGCCCTTGAAGCGGCCGACCTCGACCTTTTTGCCCTTGAACTGCGTTGCTTCGAGCTCGGCGCGGTGCGCGTCGTCGCGGGCATAAGCCGAGGTCGAGCCCGACGTCAGGCGATAGAGCGGCGGCTGCGCCAGATAGACATGGCCGCGCCGCACGATGTCGGGCATTTCCTGAAAGAAAAAGGTCATCAGCAAGGTTGCGATATGCGCGCCGTCGACGTCGGCGTCGGTCATAATCACGATTTTTTCGTAGCGAAGGCGGTCGGCGTCGCAGTCCTTGCGCATCCCGCAGCCAAGGGCTAGCCCGAGGTCGGCGATTTCCTGATTGGCGCGGATCTTGTCGGCGCTGGCGCTCGCGACGTTCAATATCTTGCCGCGGATCGGCAGGATCGCCTGCGTCTTGCGGTCGCGCGCCTGCTTGGCGCTGCCGCCGGCGCTGTCGCCTTCGACGATAAACAATTCCGTGCCTTCGGGGCCGTCGTTCGCACAATCCGTGAGCTTTCCGGGCAGGCGCAATTTGCGGCCGCTAGTCGCTGTCTTCCGCTTGACCTCGCGTTCGGCCTTGCGCTTCAGCCGCTCGTCCATCCGGTCGAGGACAAGGCCAAGCAGCGCGCGGCCGCGATCCATATTGTCCGAAAGGAAATGGTCGAAATGGTCGCGTACGGCGTTTTCGGTTAAGCGCGCGGCTTCGGGGCTGCTGAGGCGATCCTTGGTCTGGCTTTGGAATTGTGGATCGCGGATGAAGACCGAGAGCATCATCTCGCCGCCGTTGAACACGTCCTCGGCGGTGATCTGCGCGGCCTTCTTCTGCCCGATCAACTCGCCGAAACCGCGCAAACCCTTGGTCAGTGCCGAGCGAAGGCCCGCTTCGTGCGTGCCGCCGGCGGGGGTCGGGATGGTGTTGCAATACCAGCTATAGGATCCGTCGGACCAGAGTGGCCAGGCGATCGCCCATTCGGCGCGCCCTTGGTCGCCGGGAAAATCCTGCCGTCCTACAAAGGGCTCGGCCGTCGCGCATTCGCGGGTACCGATCTGTTCCTTCAAATGATCGGCAAGGCCGCCGGGGAACTGGAAGACCGCTTCGGCGGGCGTATCGTCGCCGATCAGTTCGGGCGCGCATTTCCACCGGATTTCGACGCCCGCAAACAGATAGGCCTTCGAGCGTGCCATGCGGTAGAGGCGCTGCGGTTTGAATCGGCCGTGGTCGCCAAAGATTTCGGGATCCGGAATGAAACTGACGCTGGTCCCGCGCCGGTTGGGCGTCGGGCCGAGCTCTTCAAGCCCGCCGAGTGGCGTGCCGCGCGAGAAGCGTTGACGATAGAGTTGCTTGCTTCGTGCAACCTCGATTTCGGTGTCGATCGACAGTGCGTTGACGACGCTGACCCCCACGCCGTGCAAACCGCCGGACGTGGCGTAGGCCTTGCCCTCGAACTTGCCGCCCGAGTGGAGCATGGTCATGATGACCTCAAGCGCCGACTTGCCGGGAAATTTCGGGTGCGGGTCGACCGGCATGCCGCGGCCGTTGTCGACGATGGTCAGGCGATTGCCGACGTCGAGTGTGACCTCGATGCGGTTCGCATGGCCCGCGACGGCCTCGTCCATGCTGTTGTCGATCACTTCGGCCGCAAGGTGGTGGAGCGCGCGCTCGTCGGTGCCGCCGATATACATGCCGGGACGACGGCGGACGGGTTCGAGCCCTTCCAGCACTTCGATCTGCGAAGCGTTGTAGCTGTCGGTAGCGGGCTGGTTGCTGTCGAACAAATCGTGACTCATGCCATGGCTATAAGGGGCCGGGAAGGGCACTGGCAAGCGCGGTTTTTCGCGCAAGTGATGTATCCCCGGGCCGGCTCGGCTCATCGCATTTCAGCGGCTCCAAGGAACCTTGGCGGACGCCCCCGGGTTGGGGTGGGGACCGCAAGGTCACTAAAAAGTGGAGTAATAACAATGAAATTCGCAGCTCTCCTCGCCGTTTCGGCCGCTTCCGCGCTCGCCGTTCCGGCCTTCGCACAGGACAATCGGGATCCGTCGCAGGACTTCGACGGCCCCTATATCTCGATCGGCGGCGGCGGATCGCTTCAGGGAAGCGATCGCGGCGAAACGCTCATCTTCGACACCGACCAGGACGGCACCTACGGGGACCCCGTCAATACGGTGGGAGGCGGCGACGCATTTGCCCCCGGCTTCTGTAATGGCGCCGCGACCGGAACCGCCAATCTCGGCTGCAAGAACGACAAGGACGGCGCCGAATATTTCGGCCGTCTCGGTTATGACAAGCGCATGGGCAATTTCGTGCTCGGTGCGGTGATCGAGGGCGGCCGCAGCGAGGCGCGCGACAGGGTCAGCGGCTTTTCGACGACCCCTGCGAGCTACACGATGAGCCGCGAAGCCGATTATCAGGCGAACGCGCGCCTGCGTGCGGGCTATACACCCGGCGGCGGCGCGCTTTTTTATGTGACGGGCGGCGGGGCTTATGCGCGGCTCGACAACAAGTTCGTCACGACGAACACCGCCAACAGCTTCGACGACAACGGCAAGACCAACGGCTGGGGTTACGCGGTCGGCGGCGGCGCCGAACTGATGGTCACCAACAATATCGGGCTCGGCCTCGAATATCTGTACACTGACATCAAGGACAAGGACTATGTCGTGAACGTCGGTGCGGGTACGGCAGACCCGGCAACCAATCCATTCCTGCTGAACGGCGGCGGGACCGACATCCAGCGCAGCGATCCGCATTTCCGCACGCACAGCGTACGCGGGACATTGAGCTACCGCTTCTGACCTCTTGGGAGCGGAAGGGGAGGCGCCGGGTCGGATGATCCGGCGCCTTTCGCCTATCCGGCTTCCGGCGCCGGGAAAATCGCAAAATTGCCGTTGGCGCTGGCAACGAGCCGATCGTTCTGAAACAACCGCGCGTCGATATTGGCGATGCGTTTGCCCTGATGGAGAACGGTCGCGTCGCAGGTCAATCGACCTTCGCGCACCCCGACGTGATAGTTGAACTTGATCTCCAGCGTCGCGCACCAGAAATCGTCGGAGAGCAGGCTGGTAACTGCACCGCCCATTGCCGTATCGGCGAGCGAATAGGCGACGCCGCCGTGAGCGACGCCCTGCGGATTGAAGTGACGTTCGCGCTCGATGTCGATCGCCATCCGGCAACGTCCGTCGCCGCGCTCGACCATTTGCAGGCCGAGAGCGCGCGCAAATTCAAACTCCTGCCCGAAGGGCCTCACCGGACGCGCGGACCACCGAAGGGCGGGGGCGGGGGCGGGCGACGCGTGCCGCGTGGAAGCTGCGCCTGATAGGCGCGGCCGCAATGCTCGACGCAATAGGGGAAGCCCGGGTTCACGGCCTCGCCACAGAAGTGGAAGTCGGGCTCGCCAGGATGCCCCATCGGCCAGCGGCAGATGCGGTCGTTAAGGTCGAGCAGCGTCGTCTTGTCGGCGATTTCGGGGCTCGGCTTCGCGGGCACCAGCCGACGGGGCGGGGCAGGAGGGATTGGTGCTTGCTGGTCACCGGGTCCCTGGCGGATGAAGCCGCCGGGGCCGATCGAAACGATGCGCGGCGTGTCGGCTTTCGGCGGCGCGTCCCCGGGTAGGGCGTCCACGCCGGATGTATCGGCGACCGGCTTCGGTTCGGGCCGCGGCGCCGCGACGGGACGGGAGGCAACGGGAGCCGCAGCGCGCGGCGCGGCGATAGGCGCCGCCGGCTTCGGCGCCGCGGTTGTCGCCGCCTTGACTGGCTTTGCGACCTTCTCGGTCGCCTTGACGGGCGAAGGGCGTGATTTCAGGCCGAGGCGATGCGCCTTGCCGATCACCGCATTGCGGCTCACGCCGCCGAGCTCATCGGCGATCTGGCTGGCGGTCAGCCCTTTTTCCCACATGGTGCGCAGGCTTTCGATGCGCTCGTCGGTCCATGACATATATAATTCCTTATCATTCCACGCCGCGGGCGGCCACGTCATTCCCCGGACGATCCTCGCGGATCGATGTTTCGACGGCCCAGCTTGCGGTAAGATCGGGGACGCGATAGGCGAGAACGCCATGAACGACCAGCCCCAAATTTCGCGCCCCGACTCGACAAATAACGCTGCGGCTCCAACCTTTGCCGAACCCGGCGTGCCTCATATCCATACCCTGAACGTTCCGGGCATGCAGGCCTTATATGTCAAGGAGGTTCGGCGGTTTTTCAAGGTGCAGCTGCAAACTATCTGGGCTCCCGCGATCACCACCCTCCTCTTTCTTGTCATTTTCACCGTTGCGCTGGGCGGTGCGGGGCGGACGGTCATCGGCGTGCCCTTCGCCGATTTCATCGCTCCCGGCCTGATCATGATGGCGATGCTGCAGAACAGCTTCGCGAATTCGAGCTTTTCGTTGCTGGTCGGAAAGATTCAGGGAACGATCGTCGATTATCTGATGCCGCCGCTCGCGGTCGGCGAACTGATCATCGCACTGGTCGGTGCCGCGATTACGCGCGCGGTCCTCGTCGGGCTGGCGCTATGGCTGGCCATGCTGCTCTGGCCCGGGGTGCATGTGATGCCCGACCATCTGTGGGCGGTTGCTATCTTTGGCGTGCTTGGCGCATCGATGCTCGGTTTCCTCGGGCTTATCACATCGGTGTGGGCCGAAAAGTTCGACCATGCCGCCGCAGTGACCAATTTCGTCGTCACCCCGCTCGCGCTCTTGTCGGGCACCTTCTACTCGGTGGACAAGCTTGCGCCGTGGTTTCAGACGATCGCCCACGGCAACCCCGTCTATTATGCGATCATGGGTTTTCGTTACGGCTTCATCGGCACGGTCGATTCGACGATCGCCAATCCGGTGCTCACGGCGGCATTCGTGCTCGTCACGGTCAATATCGCGCTGGGCCTTCTGACCTATCGCCTGCTGGCTTCGGGCTGGAAATTGAAGGCCTGATCACCCTTAGTGGCGGTGGATGGCGCGGACGCGGTAGCGGCCGCGTTCGATCCCGTCGAACATCGCTTCGATCTGCGGGTGGTCGATCGGTCCGCCGTCGCCGTCTGCGACCAGATTCTGCTGGCTGACATAGGCGATATAAGACGAATCGCCGTTTTCTGCGAGCAGGTGGTAATAAGGCTGCTCTTTCGCGGGGCGGATTTCTTCGGGAATCGCTTCATACCATTCGTCGCTGTTCGCAAAGACGGGGTCGATGTCGAACACGACGCCGCGAAAGTCGAACATGCGGTGGCGCACGATATCGCCCGGGGCGAAGCGTGCGCGACCGATTAGCGGTGCAGTAACGGCTGCTGGAAGTTCGGAAGAGGATTCGGGCGTCATATGGTCAATCTATGGCAGTTTACGCACGTTTCAAGTCCGTTACATTCCAATTCAGCTGTGGTTTGCCGAATCGGGCTGTGACCAAGGTTACAGATGCGTTCGCCATGCGGGCTAAATAGCTCCCCTGGCTTTTGCATATCCCGTTCGGGTTGTGGGCCGCACGATCAGGGGAGACGCATGATGACGGACGTACCACCCAATAGCAGCAGCCCGGCTTCGGGCATTATCCAGCGCGCGAAGGACATTCTTCTCAAGCCCAAGGAAACATGGCCGGCGATCGCCGCCGAACCGGCAAGCACGCAGTCGATCTATGTCCCCTATGTCGTCGCGCTGGCAGCGATCGGGCCGATCGCGCAATTCATCGGTGGCCAAGTCTTTGGCTTTACCGCATTCGGCGTGACCTACCATCCGCCGCTGGGCACCGCTTTAGGGTCGGCGATCCTGTCCTATGGCCTGACGCTGGCGACCGTGTTCATCCTGGCGCTGGTCATCGATGGCTTGGCCCCGAATTTTGGCGGGCAAAAAGATCAGGTTCAGGCGCTCAAGGTCGCGGCCTATTCGGCGACCGCCGGCTGGGTTGGCGGCATCTTCGGGATCGTCCCCGCGCTTGGGCTGATCGCCGCGCTGTTCGGCCTTTACGGTCTTTATCTGCTCTATCTCGGCCTGCCGGTCCTGATGAAGGTGCCGCAAGACAAGGCGCTTGGCTATACCGTCGTGGTCGTCATTGTCGCGATCGTGCTGTTCCTGATCGTCGGCGCGGTCGTCGCGTCGCTGACGGCACCCTCGCTGCTCAGCATCCGGGGGTAGGGTTCGCCAGCCGTCCTGGCGTGTGCCGGGGCGGCTGCCCGCTTGGGTGGTCAAATAAGGGAAAAATGGAGGAGAGTGAGGGATTCGAACCCTCGGTACCGTTGCCGGCACTTCG
>JALDYH010000070.1:0-19435 GCA_032154175.1 Sphingopyxis sp.
GTCCAGATATGGCTGCGGTACGACATATAGCCGTTGGGCTTGCCCTCGGTGAAGGGCGACGAGGCAAAGAGCGCGGTGGCGATCGGTTGCAGCGCGAGCGACACGCGGAATTTCTGCACCATATCCGCCTCGGAGCCATAGTCGAGGTTGGTCTGGATCGTGCAGGTGCGCAGCATCATGTCGAGCCCCATGCTGCCGACGCGCGGCATATGGTCGAGCATGATCTTGTAGCGGCCCTTGGGCATGATCGGCAGTTCGGCGCGCGTCTTGTCGGGCCACATGCCGACCCCGAGGAAGCCGAGCCCGAGTTCGGCACCGACTTCCTTCACCTGTTTCAGATGGCGGCCGGTTTCGGCGCAGGTCTGGTGAAGGTTTTCGAGCGGCGCCCCCGAAAGCTCCAATTGCCCTGCAGGTTCGAGGCTGACCGTGCCGTCGCTGCCCGCGAGCGCGATGACCTTTCCGCCCTCGATCACCGGTTCCCAGCCGAAGCGGGTCAGCGCCATCAACAGGTCGTGGATGCCCCCCGGCTCGTCATAGGCGGGCGCGCGGTGATCGGCGGTGCGATAGACGAATTTCTCGTGCTCGGTGCCGATGCGCCAGCGTTCCTTGGGCTTTTCACCCTTGATCATGGGGGCCGCGAGCTCGCTCGCATTTTCGACGATGGGATCGTTGCTGTCCGAAGCGGTTCGCGTGCTCATGTCGCGCATTTAGACGGTTCGGTACAGAATGCAATTGCGGCTGTCGAAGGACCTGTTTGAGCCCCCCTATTTGACCCGCGCGCGAAGGTTGATCGTGAAGCTCGACCCTGGCGCCATGCTGCCCTTGGGATTGATGCGGATATGCGTGACATTGGCGTCGACGCCGTTCGCGTCGGCGACCGGCGTATAGGTCCAGGTCGCGCCGCTATTGTTCGAAAAGGAAACGTCGTCGGCCGCGTTCGCCAGACTGGTGAAGCCATAGGTCAGCGTGCTGGCGCCCGCGGAGAAGCGGACCGGGCCGGGGCCGGGTGCGTAGGTGCCGACGACGAGCGAAAGATTGGCCGGAATCGCATCGATGACGACAACGCTGTTGCTGGTCGGCGCGGTGCCCGAGGGGGCGGTGACGGTCAGGCTATAGTCGGCGAAACCGCCGGGGATCAGCTTGGGGTTGGTCGTGCCGTTGAGCGGGTCGCTATACGCGACCGACGTCTTCGCTATCGACAATGGCAGGATATAGGCATTGGTATAGGTGCAGGTGGTCGCGGCCGTGCTGCCCTGGATTGTCAGCGTGCGTGCGGTCGGGCCGCTGGCGAGCGGGCTGCCGCCGGTGCATTCGACCGTGGCGTTGTAGAGCGCCGCCGATGCGCCGCCGCCATAGCTTTCGGCCGGCAAGGTGATGACATCGCCGGCGCGGACGTTGACGAAGGTTCCGGTCGTCGCATTCGGCGCAGTTGAGCTGAAGCTGGCGTTGGCGGTGCCGCCGCTCGTTGTCGCACTGGCGGTATGGCCGCCCGTGGCGCCCGACCATAGTTTGGCGAGCCGCAGCTGCTGGAGGATGCGGCTGTTGGTGAAGGTACAGACAATCGCGGTGTCGACGGGATTCACGGTCAGGATGTTGCCTGCGAGCGCGGTAGCATTGCCGGTGCATGCGAGCGCCTGCGTATAGTTGGCGCTGTCGCCGACGGTGAAGCTTTCGGTCAGCGTCGCGGCTTCGGTGGCGTAGACGGTGACCGCGGCGTTGGTGTCGGTCTCGTTCGCGCTGTTTGCGACCGAGGCGAGGCTGGCATTGTTGGCGAGACCGCTGGTCGCAACGGTTACTGCGTTGGTCGTCTGCGCATTGGCCCATGTCTTGCGCACCACCAGCGTCGCCGATTTCCGGCTGTTGGTCCAGGTGCAGGTGAGCGAGGTGCCCGAAGGCATGACGACGGTACGGCTGAGCCCCGTGCCCGCCGTCGCGACCACCGCATTGTCGCTGTTGCGCCGGCATTCGATGCTGCTGTTGTAATTGGCGGCCGCGCCGGTCGTATAGGACTCGGTCAGCGTCAACGTCGATCCGGGTACGGCGATGGCGGTCGCATTGGTCGCGGAGCCGCCGACCGTCGATGCGCCCGCGCCCGGCAGGAAGCCGCCCGAAATCGCCAGGCCGACCGCGTCGCCCGCGATGCCGTTCGTCCAGTTCTTCGCCAGCACGACGGGCGAGTCATTGTCGGTAATCGTGTAGGTGCTGGCGGTTCGCGCTGCGCCGCCGCAGCTCGTCGTGCTCGACACGGTGTAGCCGGTGCCGCCGTTCAGTGCGACCTGGATCGTTTCGCTGCCCTCGGTCGCGGTGTCGTCGACGATCTGGATACCGAGCGGAACGGCAGTGTTCTGATAGGTGCCGGCGGGGATCGTGACGGTGAAATTCGCGCCGCCGCCCGGCGTCGTATAGTCGGTGCCGCGCGTTGCGGTGCCGCCGGTAATGCTGACATTGACGGTGCGCGCGGTGAACAGCGTGCCGTTGACGGTCAAGGTCGGCAGGCTGGTCGTCGCCAGCGATTCGACCCCCGACGCCGATGCGGCCGACAATTCGACGAAAGGATTCAGCGTGATCCGGATATCGTCGAGGAAATTGCCGATGCTGCCCGCGTCGGTCGTGATGAACTGGACGCGCTGGACGCCGGAGGCGCCGCTGTAGGTCGTCGACCCGGTGTTGACGTTCCACACATTGTTGATCGTCGAGGATTGCGACGCCAGCGCCTGAATCTGGGTGCCCGAACTGTTCGCGATCTGGAAACGCGCGGTCTGCGTCGCCGGTCCGCCCGAACGCGCGCGATGGGCAAAGGTCCAGCCGATCGTCTCGCCGGTGACCATGCAGATATTCTGGTAGAGCGCACCCGGGACATTGGCGTTCATTTCGGCGAAGACGGACCCGGCATAGGCGGGGACGCCCTGGAAATTGCTGTCCCACAGTTCGATCTCGCCCGACGCCGAATCCCAGCCCACGACCGACCCGTTCGAATAGATTTCGTAATTCGCCGTTCCGGCTCCCTGCGGATCATTCGCTTCGAACGACGGGTTCACGATGACGCGCTGCGCCGCCGCAGGCGGGGCAGCCGCCACCGATCCGGCGATGACGATCAGGGCACAGAACCTCGCGAGGCCGGTTCGGGGGTGCCTCGCCATCAGTTGATCACTACCTCGAACGCGATGGCCATGGCGCGCGCGGGCAGCAGCGTCGGCGTGGTCGCCGCGACAGTCGTGCCGGCGATCGACGCGCCGAAGGGGTCGCTTTCGTCGGCGCCGCCGGCATTGTCGTCCTCGACCGTCGTCGCGGCCGCACAGTTTGCACCGCTGCGCAGCGAGCCGGGAACGAAGGCGGTGCTTGCGGGCAGCGCATCGTTGACATTGATGCCCGTTGCGGTCCCGCTGCCATTGTTGGTGACGAGAATGCAGTAGCGCATCCTCGCGCCGGGGATCTCCTTGGGATCGGCGGTCCCGTTCACGGGATCGCTGACGACGCTGCTCGTCTTGGCGATCGTCAGATTGGTGGTCGGGCGGCAGAAAATGATATCGTGGAGCGCCATGCCCTGCTGGCCGGGATTGGCGGGCGCGAGGCTATGGCTGCCATATTCGATGGTTATGCTGTCGACCGGCGTATTGAAGGTGACGACGACGGTGCCCTCGGCGCTGGCATCGGCCGACAACGCATCGCCATAGGCGCTGTTGCCGATGACATAATTGGCGACGCCGTTGCTGAGTAGCGGATAGACGGTCCCGCCATTGTAGGTACCGGTGACCGTGACGCGATCGGCGAACTGGCCGGATGCATAGTCGACGTCGAACAGCCGGAACTGCGCCCCCGGGACCGCGGTGGGAAGCGTGATCGTCGAGGTGACAATGCCCGCCTGGCTGGTGAAATCGACGAGCTCGAAAATCGAATATTGTGCGGGCGACAGCCCGCCGGTCACGATATTCTGCCGGGTCGGCGACTGGCCGCCATAGGTCGCGTTGCTGAGGAACGAGCCTCCGCTGATCGCGATGTTAAAGTTCGTCGTGCCGATCGCGGTCAGCGTCTGGCTGCCGCTCGTGGTGCCGGCCGGCCAGCCGACGCTGTCCCAGTCGTACACCGTCGTCCCGAGCGGGCAGACGAGTGTCGGGGGCGTTCCCGCAGTGCGCGTACCCGACACGGTGAAGCTGGCGGTGTCATAATCATCTTCGCCGGCAGTATCGTTGCCCGGGGTCGAGTCGGGATCGAAAGCCGAGGACGCGCTGATTTGTGCGATATTGGTTACGCTGGCGCCCGAGGTTGCGGCGACGGTCCCGCTGATCGTCAACGTCCGTGTCGTTCCAGGCGGGATGCTGCCCACGGTCCACACACCGGTACTGCTGTTATAGGTGCCGAAGCCCGAGGCGCTGGTGAAACCGAACCCCGTGGGCAGTGTGTCCTGTACCGTAACGCCGGTCGCGGTCAGCGTCGATCCGCTCGCGTTGGTGACACTCAGCACATAGTTGATGCTCGTGCCGAACGCCGGCGCCGCGTTGCTCACCGACTTGGTCAACGACAGGTCGGCATGGGGCGAAAGCGGCACGGTGACGAGTGTCAGGTCGCTGCGCGTGAAGGCGCCGCTATCGCCGCTCAGCGAATCGCAGATAGTGAGCTGCCATGTTCCCGCCGCCCCTTCGCCGTTGAAGCCGGCGAGCGATCCCTGCGGGCGGAAGGTCCGTTGATACGGCGGAGCGGTCGCCGCTGTATCATTGTTCGCCGTGTGCGTCGTGATGCTCGCGGCGGCGCTATCGTCGAACAGGACGTTCAGATTGTCCATCGACGTCCCGATGTTGGTGATCAGGTTGACCGCGGTGCCCGACGGCGACACCAAGGTCGCGCGCACATCGCCGCGATAGGTGTGTGTGAACTGGACGCCAATATTGACGTCGGTGACCTGCGCATTGGCGGTGACGGTGAAATTCCGCACCATCGGGCTGGTGCACGACGTTGCGGTTTCGCTGATCGTGCCGGTGGTCGTATTGGTGTAATTGGCGGAGGTCTGTGCGGCGGCGGGATTTGCGGCAAGCGTCAACGCCAGCCAGACAAGCATGATACATGCCCGCACAGACTGCAAACGCTGGCCCCCACGCCAACGGTATCGGCTCTGGTCCCGCCGTTGCATGGGGGCGCTATGACGCGTGCATAGCTAATATCCGGTTAAAATCGGTGGCTTGGCGGCAATTCTGTTCGGTGACGGGACAGAATCGTCCCCTATGCGCCGGACCAGTCGCCGTGCTGCGCCATCCACAGGGCGACCGCGGCGATGGCGGCGGTCTCGGCGCGCAGGATGCGCGGGCCGAGCGCGATACGGCGGACCGCGGCGTGCTCGATCAGCATGTCGCGCTCGCGCGCGGTAAAACCGCCTTCGGGCCCGGTGAGGATCGCGGCGGGTGCCGGGGCGTCGACGCTGGCGAACGGCGCACCGCCGGCCTCGTCGGCGAACAGCAGCGCGCGGCCGGCCGGCCACTCCTTGAGCAGCTGGGGCAGCTTGACTGGTTCGGCCAGCGCGGGCAGCGCAGTGCGTCCGCATTGCTCGCACGCCTCGACGATCTGCGCTTCGAGACGCTCGCGTCTGACGCGTTCGACGATGGTGCGTTCGGTGATGACCGGCTGCAATCGCGCGACTCCCAGTTCGGTCGCCTTTTCGATGATCCAGTCGAGCCGCGCCTTTTTGACCGGTGCAAAGCACAGCCAGAGATCGGGAACCTGCTCGATCGCCTTTGTCTGCCGTTCGATGCGCAGCGTCAGCGATCGCTTCGCCGCATCGGCGACGACCGCCAGCCATTCACCGCTGATATTGTCGAACAGCAGGATCGGATCGCCGGCCTTCATCCGCATCACGTTGAGCAGATAATGTGCCGATGGGCCGTCGATCGTGGGGGTGGCATCCGGCCCCAGCGGCAAGTCGATAAACAGGCGGGGCGTGCTGGCGGGCGGCCAGGCGGGAGTCGCGGGCATGCCAAGTCGATAACAGAAGGCGACATTTTGTGCATCCTTTGCCGTGAGACGATGCGCCTTGTCCCGATCCGGGTCAGAACCGCCGATCCGGGCCGCTCAATCGGCCCGCGATTAGCGTTTTGGTAAGCAGTCTTCCCCTAGGTGCGAGCTTACCAGCGGCCCATATAGTGGGGGGCGTCGCGGGTCGAAGAGGGGTTTAGGCCATGCGAGGGACCGTATTCAGCCGGCTGCGGCGCGGTGTCACAAATCTTTTGCGCGACCGGCGCGGCAACGCGTTCATGCTGACCGCTGCGGCGCTCGTGCCCGTTGTCGGCATCGTCGGTTCCGCAGTCGACATCGGCCGCGCCTACATGACCCAGCTTCGCCTCCAGCAGGCGTGCGATGCCGGCGTTCTCGCCGGGCGCCGCGCGATGGGACCCGGAACCTACGGCACCGACGAGGAAGCCGAAGCGGACAAGATGTTCAACTTCAACTTTCCCGCAGGCCGTTACGGGGCCACGGATATCAGCTTCGCTTCGGAAGCGAACGGCACCACCGACGTCGATGGCACCGCGAGCGCGACCCTGCCCACCGCGCTGATGTATATCTTCGGCAAGAGCGAGTTCGACCTGTCCGCCAACTGCACGGCAAAGCTCGAAATCTCGAATATCGATGTGATGCTCGTGCTCGACGTGACGGGATCGATGGATCGGACGAACCCAGGCGATACGCAGAACAAGATAACGGGGCTGAAGGCGGCGGCGAAGTCCTTCTTCACCACCCTGACCAGCGCGGATATCGGCAATGGCCAGCTCCGTTTCGGCGTCGTGCCCTACAGCACCACGGTCAATGTCGGAAAAATCCTGCGCGACGAAAATGCGGCGTGGCTGTCGCAAACCGTGACGGTGCCCTCGCGGCGCTGGGGGTCGGGACAGGAAGAAGAATGCGGATATGAAGGATCGGGGAGGAACCGGCAATGGGTCTGCCGGATGGTGACGAAGAACCTCTACCATTATGAGGATCGGACTTTCACTGTCGGATCGCCCACGATCGGCTCCACCGGCACCATATTGAGGTTCGCAACGGGCAACAGCGGAGCGAATGTGTCGACCCGTTGGGGTGGCTGTATCATGGAGCGTTGGACCACGCCCTTCGGTCCTGACGAGACGGCGCCGCCCGAGGCCTTCGACATGGATATCGACACGGTGCCGGGAGCCGACGACAAGACCCAGTGGAAACTGCTTCTTCCCGCCTTCGTTCACGATCGCCGGCAGGTTACGCCATTCATGTCATCGACGAACTATTCGGCCGTCAGCGGTGTCGCCTGCCCCAATCCGGCGATGAAATTGACAGTGATGACGAGCGCGGACCAAGATGATTTCGACGAATATATCGATGGCCTGCTGACAGGAGGCGGTACCTATCACGACGTCGGCATGGCGTGGGGCGCGAGGCTGATTTCGCCGACCGGGCTGTTCGCCGACGACAATGATGCCACCGACGACGGGGAGCCGATCGATCGGCACATTCTTTTCATGACCGACGGTCTTATTGACACATCAACCACCCAGTTCACGCACCAAGGGCTGGAACGGTCGATGGTGCGGGTCGGTTCGACCAGCAAGGCGGACTCGGATGCGCGGCACACCAACCGGTTCCTGCAGCTTTGTCGGGCTGCGCGCGAGCGGGGGATCACCATCTGGGTGGTGTCCTTCGGTCTCACCGCGGAGGAGGAAGAGAGCGAGGCGAATCAGAACCTCAACCTATGCGCCTCGTCGGGCCAGGCTCTCGCATCGAGCAATACCGTGCAGCTCAACCAGAATTTCCAGTCGATCGCGCGGCAAATGTCGAAGCTGAGGCTGGCGCAGTGACGCGGCGCGCCGCCTTGCTTCGCCGTCTGCGCCGGAACGAGCGCGGGATCGCGATGGTCGAATTCGCGCTGACCGCTCCGGTATTCCTCCTGATCCTGATGGGGGTATTCGACTATTGCTGGCAAATGTACGCGCAGCAGGTTCTGCAGGGTGCGGTCAGCAAGGCCGGTCGCGACTCCACGCTGCAGGTCAATGCGACCGATCAGTCCGCGCTCGACGATGCCGTCGAGGCGCAGGTGCTGAAAGTGTTCAAGCATGCGCGGGTGGAGTTCTCGCGCAGGGCATATGACCGTTTCGACCAGGTGGGCGTGGAAGAACGTTATACCGACGCCAACGACAACGGCAGCTATGACGACGGCGAATGCTTTGACGACTTCAACAAGAATGGCCGCTGGGACGCGGACCGGGGTGCCGACGGCAACGGCGGCGCCGACGACGTGGTCCTTTATACCGCATCAATGGAATTCGACCGTGTCCTCCCGGTCTGGAAGATGCTCGGTCAGCCCCAGTCGACAACGCTTTCATCCTCGACGGTTCTGCGCAACCAGCCGTTTGCTACCGGTTCCGACGCGCCCCCGGACGAATGCCTGTGACCGCGCGCTTCCCCATCGTCCGGCGTGGCCGGACCGCGATCCGGCGCCTTGGACGCAACGCGCGCGCGACGGTCATGATCGAAATGGCTTTCGCCATTCCGTTCCTCGTTCTTGTCGGTTTCGGCGGTCTCGAAATCGCCAATCTGACGCTCGTCAACACGCGGATCAGCCAGATCGGGCTGAGCGTAGCCGACAATGCCTCGCGCATCGCCGCAGGCAGCAATCTCGCGCTGCCGCAGGTGCGCGAAGTCGATATCAACGAAGTGTTTGCGGGTGTCGAGAAGCAGGCGGGCAAGCTGAACTTCAGGGAAAATGGCCGCATCATCCTCTCCAGCCTCGAGCGCAACACCGATGACGGGCAGTGGATACACTGGCAGCGCTGCTATGGCGATCTGGACATCGATTCGGATTATGGTCCGGAAGGGACGGGCGCGGAAGACGCCGACTTTGCAGGCATGGGGCCGGAGGGTGAAGAGGTAACCGCCGCTGCGGGAACCGCCGTGATGTTCGTCGAGGTCACCTATAATTATCAGCCCTTGCTCTATGGCAAATGGCTTGGTGCCCGGACGATCAAGTCGACGGCCGCGTTCAATATCCGCGAGGCGCGCAACCTCACCGGCGGGGTCTTCGCGCCCGGCGTCGCATCGACCTGTAGCTGACCGCCACGGGTTTCATTCCAGTCAGCCATTTATCCCGCGCGCCGAGGCTGCTATCGCCCGCGCATCGATGACCGCTACCCATCCTCCCGATAGCCAGTTGCGTGGTTTCGTGGCCCTGCTTCCCGCCGCGCTGCGTCCCTATGCCCTGCTCGCGCGGTTCGACCGGCCGATCGGCTGGTGGTTGCTTTACTGGCCCTGCGCCTGGGCGCTGGCGCTCGGCGGCGGCACGATCAGTCACTGGCCGCTGTTCTTCTGGCTTCTGCTTGGGGCGATCGCGATGCGCGGGGCCGGCTGCGTCTATAACGACATCGTCGACCGCGATCTCGATGCCAAAGTCGCACGCACCGCGTCGCGCCCGATTGCGAGCGGCGCAGTGTCGGTACGCAATGCACTGCTGTGGACCTTGCTGCTCTCGCTCATCGGCCTGCTCGTGCTGCTCCAGCTTCCGCGGCCCGCGCAGATCGTCGCGCTCGGCAGCCTGATCCTCGTTGCGGGCTATCCTTTCATGAAGCGGATCACCTGGTGGCCGCAGGCCTGGCTGGGCCTTGTGTTCAGCTGGGGAGCGCTCGTCGCGTGGGTCGCGGTGGGTGGGCAGCAAGGTCTTGCGCTCCCGCTACTTTACGCCGGCTGCATCGCATGGGTGATCGGTTACGACACCATCTATGCGCTGCAGGATATCGAGGACGATATGCTGATCGGCGTGAAGTCGAGCGCGCGCGCGATGGGGCGCCATGTGAGGGGCGGCGTCGCGATGTGCTACGCGTTCGCGCTCGCCGGCTGGGGCGCGGCGCTATGGGCAGTGCGGCCCGATCCGCTGGTGCTCGTCGCGCTGCTGCCGGCGGCGGTGCATCTGACGGGGCAGGTGGTGACCCTCGACCCCGCGAATGGCGAAGATGCGCTCGCCAAATTCCGCAGCAACCGTTTTGCGGGATTGCTGATCTTCGCGGCGATGCTGGTGGTGGGCAGCGCACCCTAGCTATTCGGCCGCGAGCAGTTCCTCGGCGCCGCCGAGGTCGACCGACACGAGGCGTGACACGCCGCGCTCGATCATCGTCACCCCGAACAGGCGGTGCATGCGCGCCATGGTCACTGCATTATGGGTGACGATCAGGTAACGCGTGTTCGTTTCGCGCGCCATGCGGTCGAGCAGGTCGCAGAAACGCTCGATATTCGCGTCGTCGAGCGGCGCGTCGACCTCGTCGAGGACGCAGATCGGCGCCGGGTTGGTCAGGAATAGGCCAAAGATCAGCGCGACCGCAGTGAGCGCCTGTTCGCCGCCCGAGAGCAGGGTGAGGGTGCCGAGGCGCTTGCCCGGCGGCTGCGCCATGATTTCGAGCCCGGCTTCGAGCGGATCGTCCGAATCGACGAGTTCGAGATGCGCCTGCCCGCCGTTGAACAGCGTCGTGAACAGGCGCTGGAAATGGGCGTTCACCGCCTCGAACGCCGCGAGCAACCGCACCCGGCCCTCGCGATTGAGGTTGCCGATAGACCCGCGCAACCGGTGAACCGCCTGCGTCAGCTCCTCGATCTCGGCGGCGTTCTTCTCGCGCTCGGTGTCGAGTTCGGCGAGCTCGTCGGCAGCGACGAGATTCACCGGGCCGAGCCGCTCGCGGTCGGCGACCAGCCGGTCGTGCTGCGCCGATTCGGCATTGGCGTCGCCAACAGTCTCGCTCTCGAATCCGGCCTTTTGCGGGAGCAGCGGCGGCGGACATTCGAAACGTTCACCCGACAGCCGGCCCATCTCGATCCGGCGCAGCTCGGCATTTTCGGATCGCGCGATCGCGCCTGCGCGCGTTTCGCGTGCGGCGGCGACGCGCTCGCGGATCGCCGATAGCGCGGTTTCGGCCTCGCGCAGCGCGGCTTCGGCTGCCCGCTCCTGTGCTTCGGCGGCCGCGACTTTTTCGCGCAGTGCTTCCTGCTGTGTCTCGGCAGTGGCGCGTTGTCCGGCAAGCTTTGCGGGCACGTCGGCGAGCTTGGCCGCTTCGGCTGCGAGCGCATCGGCGCGCTTGTCCATCTCGGTCACGCGACGCGCCGCTTCGCCGGCGCGGGCTTTCCAGCTCTTGATCTCGGCGCTGACCACCGCCTGACGTTCGCTGAGCCCGGCAAGCGTGCGTTCGTGCACGGCCAATGCGTCGCGCGCGTTATTGGCGTCAGCCCGTGCGCGTTCGGCCGCCTGCTCCTCGGCTTCGAGCGCTGCGCGCGCGATGCTGTCGTCGGGCAGCGCAGCGAGCGCTGCTTCCTGTGCGGCGAGCGTTTCGGCGGCTTCCTTCGCCGCCTCGGCGATTTCGGCAAGGCGGCGGTCGAACAGCGACGCGGCGTCGCGGTGCCGGTCGATCGCACCCTGCGCCTGGTCGGCGACCCGCAGCGCGCCGCGCCGTGCTTCGTCGGCCGCGGCGAGCGCCTTGCGCGCCGCTGCAGCCGCCTCGGTGAGCCCGGACGACTTCGCCGCGGTCGCGTCGCGGCGGTCGCGGAGTTCCTGTACGCCCAACTCGACCTGCGGCCGCTGAGCGGCCAGCGCATCGAGCCGGTTCTGGCGTTGCAGCCGCTCGGTCGCGGTCGCGCCGTCTCCGCGCGTGATGAAGCCGTCCCAGCGGCGCATCACGCCGCCGGTGGTGACGAGGCGCTGGCCGACGGCGAGCGCTTGGCCGGCATCGTTGTCGGCAACCCCAACCTGCGCGAGGCGGCGGGCGAGCGCGGCGGGCGCCTGCACGAATTCCGCAAGTGGCCTGGTGCCAGCGGGAAGCGCGGGGTCGGCCTTCGCCGTGTCGGCGCCGCCCCAGCTTCGCGCGGCATCCTTGTCGGTCCCGGCATCGAGATCGTCGCCGAGCGCGGCGGCGAGCGCGGCTTCATAGCCGGGTGCGACGCGGAGCTGATCGAGGATACGGCTTTCGTCGCGGCGCCCGGCGGCGAGCGCGCGTTCGAGCGTGGTCGCTTCGCCGTCGAGTGCGGCGAGCGCAGCGCGGGCTTCGGCAAGGCCCGCTTCGATGCCCGCAAGGTCGGTTGCAGTCGCTTCGCGGTCGGCCTCGGCCTCCTGCAGCGCGTTTTCGGCGGCGGCGATCGCCGCTTCGGCGGCTTCGGCCGTCTTCACGCTTTCGGCATGCGTCGCCGCGAGCGCGGCGCTGTCGCCGAGCGCGGCGATTTCGGCGTCGACACGCGTTTTGTCACCCGCGATGCGCCGTACCGCGGCTTCGGCGCTGTCGCGTGCCGACACTGCGATGCGCCGGTCGGCCGCCTCGCTCGCTGCCTTGGCGCGCGCCTGCGCCAGCGCGACCTCGGCGTCGCGCAGCCGTGCCTGCGCGGCGAGATTCGCCTCGGCGAGCGCGGCCTTGCCGGCGTCATGCCCGGCGATATCCTGCGCAAGCGATTTCGTTTCGGTGTCGAGCTCGGTCAACGCGGCATGCGCTTCGCGTGCGAGTTCGCCTTCATGCGCCCGGTCGTCGGCGATACGTCGTTGCTGCGTCGCCAGATCTTCGAGCCGCTGAAGCGCGGCGCGCTCCTCGCCCTGCAGCCGCACCTGCGTCGCGGTCGCCTCGGCGAGGCCGTCGCGCTGCGCCTGCGCATCGCTGCGTGCCGCGGCGACGCGCGTCGCGACCTCGGTTTGTGCTTTCGAGACGGTTTCGAGTTCGTCCTGCGCGGTCTTCACTGCCGTCTCGGCGGCATCGGCGTCGCGGCGCGCCTGATCGGCGGCGGCGGCGGCATCGCGCCAGCGCGCATAGATCAGCCGCCCTTCGGCAGTGCGGATATCGTCGGAGAGCTTCTTGTATTTCTCCGCCGCGCGCGCCTGCCGGCGCAGGGCATTGGCACGCACTTCCATGTCGGCGACGATTTCGGAGAGGCGGGTGAGGTTGGTTTCGGTCGCGCGCAGCTTCTGTTCGGCATCCTTGCGGCGCACGTGAAGCCCCGCGATGCCCGCGGCTTCCTCCAGCATCGCGCGGCGGTCGGTCGGCTTGGCGGCAATGACGTTGGCGATCTTGCCCTGGCTGACGAGCGCGGGGCTATGCGCGCCAGTCGCGGCGTCGGCGAAGATCAGCGCGACGTCCTTGGCGCGCACGTCGCGGCCATTGGCGCGGTACGCCGAACCTGCGCCACGTTCGATACGGCGAATGACTTCCAGATCGTCGCCGTCGGCGGCATCCGAAAGGCCGGCGACGAGTGCCCCTTCGGTGTCGCAGTGAAGCGCGACCTCGGCAAAGTCGCGCGCCGGGCGCGACGAGGTGCCGGCGAAGATCACATCCTCCATCCCGCCGCCACGCATCGACTTGGCGGAGGATTCGCCCATTACCCAGCGGATCGCTTCGAGCAGATTCGACTTGCCGCAGCCATTGGGACCGACGACGCCGGTCAGCCCGGGTTCGATGCGCAGTTCGGTGGGTTCGACGAAGCTTTTGAAACCGGTCAGGCGCAGCCGCTTTATCTGCACGGGGATGCCTCGTGCAGTTCATCGAATCGGAGCTGGTGCAACCTTGGTGTCACATATCCCCCTGCAAACCGTCATGCCGCGTGGCCGGGGGAGTCGCAAGGGGTAGGATTGACCCACCCCTTGCCTCAAATTCGGATCAGCGCGCGCCCATCGTGCGCAGACGGTCGCGGAGCAGACCCCACGCCGCGACGCCTTCGGCGACCTGGCCGTTGATGATGAAGGTCGGCGTACCCGTGATCTGGTACTTCTCGACCCCGGCATTGGTGCCCTTTTCGATCGCCTCGACATTTTCGACCTTGGCGAGGCACTGCTGGATCGTCGCGGCGGGAACGCCGCGCTGCTGATAGAATTGATCGATTCCCCAGCCCTTGGCGAGCGCGACGAAGCGCTGCGCAGGCGGCAGCTTCATTGCTTCCTCGATTCCCGGCTGCGGTTTCGACGCGCCGGCGATGAACGCCTCATGTTCGAGGAAGGTCGCATCGGCGAGCGGGAAGAAGCGGTCGGGGCCGGTGCATTTGACGATCGCGCCCGAAATCGCATCGACCGGGTGGAGCATGAACGGCGTCAGCTTGTACGACACGCGGCCGGTGTCGACGAAATCGCGCTTCAGCTCTTCGTGCGAATCCTTGGCGAACTGCGCACAGTGGCCGCAGGTGAAAGCGCCAAACTCCTCGAGTTTGATCGGCGCGTCGGGATTGCCCATCACGACGCCGTCGCCATCGACGCGCACGACCTGCGACCATGTCTTGCCGGCGGGAGGCGCGACCTTGGCGACCACGTCCTTTTCCTTGGCGGGATCATCCGCGCCGCCGCCGCAACCGGCGAGCGCGAGCGCGCCAAGCGAAGACAGGAGGGCGATACGAAGCGATGCGGTCATGATTATTCTATCTCCACAGAAAGGGAATGCGCGGCTTTTACGAGGCCTTGAGCGCAAGGTCGAGTTTCGATTTGAGCGCGGGCCATGCGGTGACGCCCGCGTTGCGGCCGTTGACGAAAAAGCTCGGGGTGCCTTCGACGCGGTCGGCATTGAGCGCGATGTTCGTCATGCCCGTCAGTTCGGCCTGCGCGACCTCGCTGTCGAGCGCGGCATCGAGTTGCGCCTGCGTGTAACCGCGCGCGCGCATCAGCGCGGAGAGCCCTGTGCCGGCGGCGATCTTGCGCGCGCGCTCGCCGGTGGTGCCCTCGAACCAAGCCGTTTTCTGCGCCTCGGTCGCGTTCTGGATTTTGGCGATCAGCGCCGGGAAATTATTGAAGATCGCCTGATGGTTGCCGGCGAACGCCCTGGGACCGCCGCAGCGCGCGAGCAAGGCTGCGGTCATGTCGACCGGGTCGCGCACGAGATTGCGATATTCGAACAGCACGAGCCCGCGGTCGACATAGCCTGTCTTCAGCGGCAGCGAGCCCGCCTTCGCGAAATCGGCGCAGACGTGACAGGTGTAGCTGAAATATTCGACCACCCGGACCTTTGCGGCGGGATTGCCAACAAGGAAGGCGCCGATCGGCGTGGTCGTGACCGTCTGTGACCAGAGCGCGGGCTTGGCGGGCGTCGCGGCGATCAGTGTCAGCGCGGCACCCGAGAGTGCGAGCATCGCCGTGCGGCGATCGAGATGCGGGTCGTCAAAAGCGGACATCGACGGCGGGCTTTCCTTCAACTGATACGGGGAAGCTTGGGCGGCGTCGCGAGCCCCGCGGCCATGCGTTCGAGCACGGTGCGCAGTTCCGGGTCGCCGATGTCGCGCAGACTATCCCCCAGTTCGGCGGGTACGGGTTTCAGCATTGCGGGTGGCTGAACGGGCGGGGCGGGCGTAACCTGGCCGTGCGTCATGCGGACCTGCGCGACGGCGGCATAGCCGAAGAAGCGGTTGACCGCGCCAATGATGTCGGGCGCGACATGCTGGAGCATCGGGGCGTGCGCGCCGCTGATCGTGAGATGCAGCGTCCCGCCCGCTTTCTGGCCCGCCGGGAACCGGATCATCGCGGGTTGGGTGACGTCGGCGAGCCGGTCGCCGACGATTTCGCGCCACCGGCTGACGACCGAGCTCTGGACGAAGCCGAATTTGCGAAAGGCGGCGCGGCCGATTTCGGGGACAAGGTCGGAGACCATCCGCGCTTCCCCGCCGCGCGGGCGTTCATAGACGCGCACGGGCGGCTTCTTGCTCCTGGCCTTCGCCTTTTTGGCCGGCCGATCCTCTCCCGCGTCTTTCGCCATGCGGAGCGCCATGCCATAGGCGGGGGGTGAGCGTCCAGACTTCCAGCATTGCCGGTGACTTCGCGGAGCGGCTGCTCGACTGGTACGACCGGTCGGCACGCGTGCTGCCGTGGCGGATCGCGCCGAAGAGCGGAGGCGTCCCCGACCCCTATCGCATCTGGCTGGCCGAGGTCATGCTGCAGCAGACGACCGTCGTGGCGGTCGCCGGCTATTTTGCGCGCTTTACCAACCGCTGGCCGACGATTGCCGATCTGGCGGCGGCGGACGATGCCGACGTCATGGCGGCGTGGGCGGGGCTTGGCTATTATGCTCGTGCGCGCAACCTGCTCGCCTGCGCGCGCGCGGTGGTTCGCGAGCATGGCGGGCGTTTTCCCGATAGCGAGGCCGCCCTGCGGGCGTTGCCCGGGATCGGCGATTATACCGCGGCCTCGGTCGCCGCGATCGCTTTCGGTCGCCCGGCGGTCGTGGTCGATGCCAATATTGAGCGGGTGATCGCGCGTCACCGCCTGATCGAAACCCCGCTGCCGATGGCCAAGCGCGAGATCCGCGCCGCGCTGACCCCGCTGGTGCCGGGCGACCGGCCGGGCGATTTCGCACAGGCGCTGATGGACCTCGGCGCGACCATCTGTACGCCGCGTGGCCCTGCTTGCGCGATCTGCCCGCTGATGGTCGATTGCCGGGCGCGCGGACGGCCCGATATCGAGCGCCTGCCGGTCAAGCCGCCGAAGAAAGCCAAGCCGCACCGGCATGGCATCGCCCACTGGATCGAGAAGAAGGGCCGGATCTGGCTCGTCCGCCGCCCGGACAAGGGAATGCTCGGCGGGATGCGGGCGCTTCCCGGCGGCGATTGGGGCGACGCGCCGTCCGAGTCGGGAATCGTCAGCATCGATCATGGTTTTACCCATTTCGACCTCACGCTGACGCTGGTCCGGCGCGAAGCCCCCACCGAAGGTGCCGATGCCGCAGCGGAAGGCGAATGGTGGCCGATCACGGACCTTGACGCCGCCGGGTTGCCGACGCTCTATCGCAAGCTGACGGACAAGATGCTGGAGAGAGACGCATGAACATGATGGTTTCGCGGCGGGCGCTGATGGGCGGATTGGCGCTGGGCGGAGCCGCCGCGCTGCTGCCGCGCGCCGCATTCGCGTGGAAGGTCGACGGGGCGCAGCTTTATCCCGCGACCAACGCCTTCATCAAAGGCTTCGTCGACCGCCGCGAACTCGCCGGTACGCTGGCCGCGATCGGCAAGGGACAGGAAGCACCGGTCTTTTTCGGCGCGGGGTTGCAGTCGAACGATTCGACGACGCCGGTCGGCCCAGACACATTGTGGCGCCTCTATTCGATGACGAAACCCGTCACCGGCATCGCCGCGATGCTGCTGATCGAAGACGGCAAGATGAAGCTCGACCAGCCGATCGCGGACTTCTTGCCCGCCTTTGCGAAGATGAACGTCCAGAATGTGCCCGACGGATCGATCACCGACGTGCGCCCCGCGAAGGGGCCGATCACGGTGCGCCAGCTGCTAACGCATACCGCGGGGCTTGGTTACAACATCATCCAGAAGGGGCCGATCAAGAAGGCCTATGACGATAATGGCATTGCGGGCGGACAGGCGAGCCGGTTGCCGATCCCCGGTTTCGCACCGGTGACCCCCGCGCCGAGCCTTGCCGTGATGGCCGACCGCCTCGCGGCGTTGCCTCTCGTCTACGAGCCCGGGACGAAATGGAGCTATTCGATCGGCCTCGACCTGATGGGGCGGCTGATCGAGGTCGTGTCGGGGCAGGCGTTCGATGCCTTCCTGAAGGCGCGGCTGTTCGACCCGCTGGGCATGACAAGCACCGGCTTCATGGTCGCCGCGAAGGATGTCGGGCGCTTCACGAGCAATTATGCGCCGTTCGGCGGTGCGCTGATTCCCTTCGATCCCGCGGCGAGTTCGATCTATCTCGACCCGCCGCCCTATCCCATGGGCGGCGGCGGGCTGGTGTCGAGCGCGCGCGATTACGACCGCTTCCTCGCGATGCTGCTGGGTGAGGGCGAAACCGGCGGCGTGCGCGTGATGAAGGCCGAGACCGCGCGGCTTGCGATGTCGAACCTCATCGCCGACAGCGTCGACCGCAAGGGGACCTTCATCGACGGGCAGGGTTTCGGCGCCGGCGGGCGCGTGTCGCTGCCGACCTCGCCGGGGGGCGAGGGGATTTTCGGCTGGGCGGGCGCCGCGGGGACGATCGGCTTCGTCCACCGGGGGCTCGGCTATCGCGTCGGCGGCTATACGCAGATCATGCCGCCCGATGCGGTGTCGTTTCAGGGCAAGTTCGGTGAGACCTTTTTCTCGGACGTGACGCGCTGATGCCTTTGCCGCTCGGTTTTACCGGCGCATGGCTCGATCGCGCCGACCAGCTTCGCACCAACGACGCGGCCTTCGCCGCGGCGATGGCCGATCCACGGGCGCGCTGCCTTGTTCTTGACGGCATCGACTTCGTGCCGGGTGAGGGAGGAGGGTTGGTCTGGGAACGGCTCGACCTCGCCGACGACCGCGCGCTGATGCTGCTCGGCATCGATGATGAAGGGATCCCGCATTTCGTCCGCGAGGCCCCGGCCGGGGCGCGGATCGATGCGCGATCGCGTACGGTGATGCGGCTGTTACCCTTGCTGTCGACCGAAGAGGCGGCGCTGTACGGTGGTGCGCGCAGTCTCGTCGACTGGCATGCACGGCACCGTTTCTGCGCGGTGTGCGGATCGCCGACCGGCCTGTTTCGCGGCGGCTGGGGCCGGCGCTGCGGCAGTTGCAACGCCGAACATTTCCCGCGCGTCGACCCCGTCGTGATCATGCTCGCCGAATATGAGGATCGCGTCCTCGTCGGGCGTCAGGGCGGTTTCCCGCCGGGCTTCTTCTCGGCGCTCGCGGGCTTCGTCGAGCCGGGCGAATCGCTCGAGGAAGCGGTCGCGCGTGAATTGTTCGAGGAAGCGGGCATCCGTGTTTCAGACGTCTCCTACGTGGCGAGCCAGCCCTGGCCTTTTCCTTCGTCGCTGATGATCGGTTGCCGTGCGGTCGCGAAAGATCCGGCACTGACGCTCGATACAACCGAGATCGAGGCGGCGATGTGGGTCGACCGGGACGAGGTTCGTGCCGCACTGGCGGGCGACATGGGCGCGCCGTTCATGGCGCCGCCGTCACTCGCGATCGCACGCTATTTGCTCGAAGGTTGGGCGATGTAAGTAACAGGAAAACAAAAAGAAATATTACTCGACAGAGCCGGCGTCTCTTATGTGCCGTGCAATTTGAAGGGGTGGGTCTTCACCTTTGCCTATCTGGCGGTTGTCGGCCCGATCATTGTGGTTCCGCAGATCGTTTTTCCCGGTAGCGGGATTGTTTCCGGCTATCAGCTAGTGACTTTTATGTTGTTCTGGCTGGCCGGTCTCCGCTTTGCCAAACGCAGAAGCGGATAGGTCCCGACCAGATAAAATGCGGACTGGCTAGAGCCGCTTGCCGGTAATCCGGCTGATTTCCTTTGCCACCATCGCCTCGACGAGCGACGGTAAATTGGTGTCGAGCCAATCCTTGAGCATCGGGCGGAGCGCGTCGAGGACGACGTCTTCCATCGTGCGGCCGCCCACGGCGGGCGCCGAAACCGTCGCGGCGGCAACCGCCGGCGCAACCGCGGCGGTCAGGGCTTCGAGCGACTGGCGCGCGGCGTCGGCGCTGGCTTCGGAAACGAGCTCGTCGTTCGCGCGCTCGGCTTCGG
>JALDYH010000299.1:0-4029 GCA_032154175.1 Sphingopyxis sp.
AGGTCGCCCGAATCGAGCGCGAGCATCTCGTTGGGGAAAACCTCGTCCTCGCCGACAATCACCCCGGCGACCGAGATGCGATAGACATTGCCGGGCAATGACAGATCGTCGGTGACCTTCACCGGCGGGACGACGAAGCCGAGCTCTTTCGACAATTGGCGGCGGATACCCGTGATTCGGGTCATCAGCGGTGAGCCCTTGCGTTCGTCGACGAGGGTGACGAGCGCGTAGCCGATCTCGAGCTGGCACGCGCTCGCGTCGCTGACGTCGGCCCATTCGATAAGCGACGGATCGGGCGCGGGGGCAGAGGGTTCGGGCAGGTCGGCGACCGCCGCTGCGCTGCGGCGCAACTGCCAGCCGATACCGAAAGAGAGAGCAGCGGCGGGCAGGATCAGCATCTGCGGCATTGAGGGGACGAGGCCGAGAATGAAGAGGATGCCGCCGACCGCCATCCACACAGTGGGCGAGGCGAACTGGCTGCTGATCTGGCCGCTGAGGTCGAACGGCGACGCGACGCGGGTGACGATGGCGGCGGCGGCGATCGAGAGCAGCAGCGCCGGGATCTGCGCCACCAGCGCGTCGCCGATCGCGAGCGTGACATAATTGCTGCCGGCTTCGGAGAAGCTGAGGCCGTGGCTGAAGATGCCGAGGATCAGCCCGCCGACGATGTTGACGAACAGGATCAGCAGGCCGGCGATCGCGTCGCCCTTCACGAATTTCGAGGCGCCGTCCATCGAGCCGTAGAAATCGGCTTCGGTCGCGACTTCGACGCGGCGGGCCTTCGCTTCCTCGGGGCTGAGGAGCCCGGCATTGAGGTCGGCGTCGATCGCCATCTGCTTGCCCGGCAAGGCGTCGAGGGTGAAGCGCGCCGACACTTCGGACACGCGGCCCGCGCCCTTGGTGATCACGACCATGTTGATGATCATCAGCACGAAAAAGACGAACAGGCCGACGACATAATCGCCGCCGATCAGCACCTGACCGAAAGCCTCGATGACATGGCCCGCCGCAGCGGTGCCCTCGTGCCCGTGGACGAGCACGACGCGCGTCGAGGCGACGTTGAGCGCGAGGCGGAACAGCGTCGCGAGGAGCAACACGGTCGGGAAGGACGAAAAGTCGAGCGGTTTCGCGGCCGATAGCGCGACCATCAGGATCGCGAGGCTGATCATGATGTTGGCGACGAAGCTGATGTCGAGGATCAGCGGTGAAACCGGGATCACCATCAGGCCGACAAGGATCAGCATTCCGACGGGCAGCGCCGCGGCGCCGGCGACGCGGCCGATATTGTTCAGATTGAAGCCGGCGGTCATGCCGCGCCTCCCGAAAGCGACGCGAGCCGCCGATAGGCATCGGCGGCAAAGCCCATCGAGAGCTTCTTGGGCATAGGCTGGATGTCCATCATCTGGAGTGGCGGACGTCCGCCACCCGCACTCGCGAGACCCGCCGAACTGCTCGCCTCAGCGTGCCAGCCCGAAGGGACGAAGGGCTTCATATTTTCGATCTTGCCGCCGTCTTCGAGCTTCACGCGAAATCGGTCGCGGATCTCGGCAAGGCTGCGCATGCTGCCGTCGGGGGCATAGAAGACCGAGCGATTGGCGGCTGCCGCTTCGGGCATCATCGATGCGCCGGGCTGGTCGGGGTTCGCCTCGAGCGCGGAGAGGAATTTGGCGGCACCGCCTGATCCGAGGAAATGCGCTAGATACAGGTCGACGGGCTCGGCGCTGCGGCCGATTCGGCTTTCGAGATAGTCGCGATTGTCGCCGGTCAGCGCGGCGGCCATGTTCGACGAGGCCGCCGGATTGTCGCGCAGGTCGAGGATCTGCTGGCGGAGCGCAGGGTCGGCGACCGACAGCCGGCCCGACGCGTCGCGCCCGATCGCGTCGGCCGCCCAGGCGAGGCCATGGCTCGCGCCATGGCGGTCGAGCGTCGCGAGCCAGGTCTGCTTGGTGAACTGGTACAGGCCGCGCGCCGACGAGGTCGGTGCTTTCGCGGTTGGATTATATCCGCTTTCAACGCGCGCGACGTCGACCAGATAGTCGAAATCGATTCCCGACCGCGCCGATGCATTCTGCACGGCGTCCATGACGGGGGCAGCGATGCGGGCCGAGCCCTGGGGATTGTTGATTGCGTTCATGGCTCTGGTTCCGCTTGTTCAGCAGACCAAAAGCAATCATCGTGCCATTTCTCGAAAAAGGCCGGGAATTATCTGGTTATCAGTAGCTTAAAGCCGCTCCGCGCGGCCGGGTGCCGCGGATGTCATGGCTTTTGTCAATCCTCTGACGCGTCCAGTTCTTCAAGATATTGACGCGGACCGCGGCGGCTTCGAGCTGGCCGAGCGTCTGGCCGATCAGCGCGCGGGCGCGATGTTCGCTCCCTGCGGGGATAGCCGCGCCGCGAAACAGGATCACCGCGGTCGCAAGCTCTTCGGTCGCGGCGATGATCGCGCCGGCATCGTGCCCGTCGAGGGCGCCGACCAGCGCGTTCAGCCGCGATTGAACCTCCTCCATCTGCGCCTGCATCATTCGGCCCCGCGGTTATGGAAATCGAGCATCGCACTCGCGATAATCGCGGGGTGCACCCCGTAACTGCCGTTCGCGATCGCCGTGCGTAACGATGCGACGCGCGCGACGTCGACCGGCGGGGCCTGATCGGCGAGGCTGCCCGCGAGGCGCGTCAGGCGCGTGGTTGGCAGATTTTCCTGTGTCGGCTGGAGTTGGGCCGGAGCGCGTGTCGGCGCAGCGGACTCGCTGGCAACCCTGCGCAGCGGGCCGATGCCACCGACGCCGCCGACTGGTCCGATCTTGCTGTCACCCGACATAAATGCCTCCATCCGGCGCCGTCAGAAAAGTGACGACGCGGTTCACGAAGGCTTTAACGGATGCCGTTTCGGGTGATTAAGGCGGCGCGCCGTAAAAAACAGAAGAAAGGCCCGGCACCGTCGGAAAGCCGACAGCCCCGGGCCAGTGAGCGGGTAATGATGTCAGGGGTTAATCGTCGAGGCGCGCGCGGCCCGGGCCGGTGACGGTGGCGCTGAGCATCGACCTGGCATCGCTGCCGCGCAGGGCGATCGTTTCGCCGACGCGGCCGTCTTGCGTCGCGATGGCGGCATAGCTGATCGAATAGCTTTCGGTGTCGATCGTCACGCGGACATTGTCGCCGCGGCGGATCACGGGGGCGCTCGCCGTGGGTCGGGCAAAACTGGCCGTGACTGGCGAGGCGCCGGCGGGCGCGGTCATCGGCACGCGCAAGCGCCAGCCGAGCGAGGCGCAACGCACCGCGAGCGTATGCGCGTCGATCGCGGTAATCGACGCCTGTTCGGGGCAGCGCGCGAGCTTGATGCGGCGATCGACCGGAGTCGCGTTGCGGCCCATCGCGTTGGCGACCATGTCGGTCAGCACATCGATCGTCTGCCAATCCTCATTGCCCTGTTGCGCATGCGCGGGAAGCGGAACGGCGAGCGACGCGGCGACGGCGCATGTGGCGAGGCGCGTGAGAAAATTACGGGACAAGGTCCATCTCCTTCGGTCCAGAATGGTCGTCCGATAATTTGCAGGAAGCGTGCCAGTCGCGGTTTGATGCGTGGTTTGCGGGGGGCAGCCGCCGGGTCGTCGGTTTTTTGACGAGCCAAACGGAGAGGGCGCGTCGGCGCCATTTAATATACTGAAAAATATCATAAAACCATATTTGGCACGGCCATTGCATCATACCTTGATGTTTTTCCGCGCGTTCGTGCCCAACCCGGTTCGGACCCCGGCGAAAGGAAGTTGATGATGGCATCCGAGAAACTCTTTGGCCTGCACGCGACGGCGCTGCAGCTGCGCAGCCAGCGCATGATGATGCTCGCGTCGAACATCGCGAACTCCGCGACGCCGGGTTACAAGGCGCGCGACATCGATTTCGCCAAGGCGCTCGACCTGGCGCGGCAGGGCGGCTCGACCGACGGCGCGATCAGCTATCGCGTTCCTGTCCAGGCCTCGCTCGACGGCAACACCGTCGAAATGGCGACCGAGCAGACCGCCTATGCCGAAA
>JALDYH010000071.1:0-19318 GCA_032154175.1 Sphingopyxis sp.
GCTCCGAAAACTGCTCCTGGTCGGAACTGGCCGGTTGCGGTCTGTCCGGTCTTGGCCACCGCTTCCTGGAAGCAGAGATTGCGAGCGAGCTCCCGGCGAAGGATACGTGCTCTCAAGCCAGCATCGACTGCTGGGCGAAGATTCCCGCCATCGCACCTTGCCATGATGCCGTGGTGACCGAAGGAAGTTGCGGATTGGTGAGATCACCTGCGGCGTAGATCCCAGGCACGCTGGTTTCGCGGCGCTCGTCGACCTTGAGAACGATGCCGAGGGGCGTATCGACCGTGGCGAGACCCAGCGATTCATGCAGGCTTGCGGACGGCTTGTTGCGCGGATGGGCGAAGAGGATATCGACCGCAACCTTGGCGCCGATATCGAGGCTGACGACGGCGTTATTGCCCCCGTGACGGGCGATTTCGGCGATCCGGCCATCGACGACAGCGATGCCGCGGCGCGCCAGATCGGCCCGGATATCGGGCGCAATGTCGTGGCCATCGGCCAGAATCGTCAGCCTGTCGGTCCAGTCGAGGAACAGCCGCGCCTGATTGTGCGACTGCGGGCCCGACCAGACGAGGCCCCAATGCTGGCCTGCGACCTCAAAGCCGTCGCAATAGGGGCAAGGCACGATGGCGGTGCCCCAGCCTTCGGCAAAGCCCGGCACCTCAGGCATCTGGTCGGCGACGCCATAGCTCAGGATCAGGCGGCGCGCCGCAAGGCTTTCACCCTCGGCAGTGAGAACGGAGAACTTGTCGATGGCGCCGGAGACGCTGTCGGCGCGAGCATTGACCAGCCTGATCGCAGGATAGCGCGCCAGCTGCTGCCGCGCCTCTGCCAGGATATCCAGCGGCGGCTTGTGATCGTGGCCGAGCAGGCCGTGCGAATGGCCGGCGAAGCGGTTGCGCGGCAGGCCGGTATCGAGAACGGTGACCTTGCGGCGGGCGCGGCCGAGCTGCAGCGCGGCGGCGAGACCGGCAAAGCTGCCGCCGATGATGATGACGTCATCCATATTGATGGGCTCCGGGTTGTGAATGGGGGAGATCGGATTGCTGGCACATCAGCGAGCCTTGCTTCGGCATCGGCCAGAAGATCGCCAATGCAGCAACGAGCCTGGACGCCGGCACGTGCCTCGCTGGCTCAGCCGGGCGCAATCGAGGCATCCCATCCGCCGCCGAGCGCCCGGAAGGAGGCGATGGCAGCGCGGGCGGCAGCCGCTTTCGACTGGATTTCGGCATCGCGGGTCGCGAGAAGGCGCTGATCGGCATCGAGCACGTCGAGCAGGCTGGAGACGCCTCCCCTGTAGGCCGCGAAAGAGGACGCGCGGGCCCTTGTGAGCGAGGAGACGCCCTGATCGAGGATCTCCGCCCGGGCCTGCTGCTTGACGAGCGCCGAGAAGGCGTTCTCCACATCCTCCGAGGCTCTGAGAACCGTCAGGCGATAGGCAGCCAATGCCTCGGCGTTGCGACCGCGCGCGGCGGCGATCTCGGCATCGATGCGGCCAAAGTCGAACAGGCGCCATCGCAGCCCCAGAACGCCGCTGGCTTGCGTGGCATTGCCGCCGAACAAGCCGCCGACGCCCATGGTCGCCGTGCCGAGCAAGCCGCTGAGCGAGAATTTCGGATAATATTCGGAGATCGCGACCCCGATCCGCGCGTTCGATGCGGCCAAGGTCCGCTCGGCCGCGATGATGTCCGGCCGCCGGCGCAGCAAGGCGGCCGGACCGCCCGCGCTCGACACCGCGGGAACGGCGGGGATCGGCGCGGCCGCGGCAAGTTCGGGACGGGTCGTGCCCGGCTGAAGGCCAAGCAGGATGTCCAGCGCATTCATCGCGATGTCGAGATTCTGCTCGAGCTCGGGAACGCCCGCTTTCACTTGCGCCAGCGCTCCTTCGGCCTGGCGCAGCTGCAGTTCGGCCGCCACGCCCTTGCGATATTGCAACGCGATCAGGTCGACCAGCTGCTGCTGGACCTGCGCCTGGTTGCGAGCAACATCGAGCCGGGCCCGCAGGCTGCGGATCGCGACATAGGTGTCGGCGGTCTGCGCCGCGACGGCGAGCCTCGCGGCGGCGGCCCCCGCCGCGGAGGCCTGCCAGTCGGCGCGGGCGGCATCGCGAGCGGCGTCCTTGCCGCCGAAGAGATCGAGCTCCCAGCTCGCGCCGACGTTCAGCTCATAGCTCTGCCCTTCGCGGTCGAAGCCGGGCAAGGCGCCGGCGATGCGGCCCTGCGGTGTCTCGAGCGACTGGTAGTTCTCGCTCGCCTGGCCGCTGACCTGTCCGGACGGAAGAAGATCGACCTTGGCGTGGCGCAGCGCAGCGCGCGCCTGAACGACGCGCGCACTCGCCTGCTGCAGATCGAGATTCTGCGCCAGCGCGCGCTCGACCAGGCTTGCCAGCAACGGATCGTCGAACGATCGCCACCAGTTCATTAGGTCGACCGCCGCCACCTGGCCGGTGGCGGCCTCGACTGCGGGTCCGCCGATGAACGCCGGCGGCGCCGCCACCTCCGGCGCCACATAGGACGGACCGACAGCACAGCCACCGAGGAGCGCCGCGATCGCGGCGGTGGTCAGGAACGAGGGAGAAATTCGCATCATCGGGCGTCCGGCAGCTGCTCATGAACCATCTCATGAGAGTGTGACCATTAACGTGATTGGTCATAATTTGTCAATCCGGTCATTCGACGCTATGAGAAGCGGCATGAAGACACAAAGCAAAGGCATCGCCGCAACCCGCGGACCCGCGGAACATTCGGTGCGGGACCAGATCGTCAAGGCCGCGCGCGAATGCTTCGCGCATTATGGCTATGACAAGACGACCGTGTCGGATCTCGCGCGCGAGATCGGCTTCTCCAAAGCCTATATCTACCGATTCTTCGAATCGAAGCAGGCAATCGGCGCAGCGATCTGCGGCGAGTGCGTAGACGGACTGTTCGACCAGGCCCGCGAAGCGGTGGGCCAAGGGGGGGATGCGACCGACAAACTGCGCAGATTCGCGAGAACCGTGACCACCGCGACCGTTGAGCTGCTCTTCACCGATCGCAAGCTTTATGAGATCGCGGTCCATGCGTCGTCCGAAAACTGGGAGGTCGTGCGGGCCTATACCGAACGCCTTCAGGGCCTGCTCGAAGAGATTCTAAAGGAAGGCCGCGAGACCGGCGAATTCGAGCGCAAGACGCCGCTCGACGAAACGCGCCGGTCGATCTTCTATGCCTTCAAACCTTTCTTCGATCCCGTTTTCCTCGAACGCAGCCTCGACCTCCTGCCCGATGCGCAGACCGAAGTGACCGGGCTGGTGCTGCGCAGTCTCGCACCCTGAGACCGATATGCCCGCATGTGACTAGTTGACATATCGGTCACTTGATGACATCTGATTCCTCTGAACAGGAGGAAGCTGCGTGTCGATATCGTCTTGCGCCCGAACGATCGGGATTCTTGGACTAGCTGCCGGCGTGCTGGCCGGGTGCGGGAAATCGGATGCCGATCCGCGCACCATGCCGCCGCTGGTACGGGTTGCTACTGCCGGGGCGACCGAGGGAAGCGCCCGCGAATTCACCGGCATCGTCGGCGCGCGGGTGCAGAGCGATCTCGGCTTTCGGGTCGGCGGCAAGGTGGTGGCCCGGCTGGTCGATGCAGGCCAGGCCGTCCGCCGCGGCCAGCCGCTGATGCGGATAGACCCCACCGACTATGCGCTTGCCGCGCAGGCGGCGGCGGGGACGGTCGCCGCCGCGCGCGCCCGCGCGGTTCAGACCGGTGCCGAGGAAGCACGCTACCGCGATCTGGTTTCGGCAGGCGCGATCTCGGCGTCGGCCTATGACAAAGCCAAAGCCGACGCCCTTGCGGCGCGCGCGCAGCTCTCGGCGGCCGAGGCGCAGGCGAACGCCAGCCGCAACGATGCCGGCTATACGCTGCTGGTCGCCGACGCGGACGGCGTCGTCGCCGAGACGCTGGCCGAGCCGGGACAGGTGGTCGGTGCCGGCCAGACCGTCGTGCGGCTGGCGCGCTCGGGTCCGCGCGAGGCGATCGTGTCGCTTCCCGAGGACCTTCGCCCCGCCATCGGCACCGTGGCCGAGGCGTCAACCTACAGCGGCCTCGCCGGACAAGCGACGCTCCGGCAGCTTGGCGATGCCGCCGATCCCGCAACGCGGACGTTCGAGGCACGCTTCACCCTCGCGGGCGCGCCGGCCGCGGCGCCGCTCGGCTCCACCGTCACCATCAAGTTCGCCTCCCCCGGCACCAAGGCTCTCCTTTCGATCCCCCTTGGTGCCGTCGACGACCGCGGACGCACTCCGGGCGTCTGGGTCGTCGACACAAGGGGAGGCCCGAAGGTCCGGTTCCGACCCGTCAAACTCGTCTCGATCGATGAGAAAAGTGCGACGATATCGGCCGGTCTCAAGCCCGGCGAACGCTTCGTCGCGCTCGGCGCACACATGCTCCATCCGAACCAGGCGGTCCGCATCGCCCCGGGAGCGGTCCGTTGAGCGAGACGAGTGACCAGAGCGGCCGGTTCAACCTGTCGGCGATCGCGGTCCGCGAACGGGCGGTCACGCTTTTCTTCATCATCGCGATCAGTCTTGCCGGCATCGTGGCCTTCCTGAACCTCGGGCGCGCCGAGGATCCCAGCTTTACGATCAAGCAGATGACCGTGGTGACCGCTTGGCCCGGTGCCACCGCGCAGGAAATGCAGGACCTGGTGGCTGAGCCGCTAGAGAAGCGCCTGCAGGAGCTGAGGTGGTACGACCGCAGCGAGACCTTTACCCGGCCCGGCCTCGCTTTCACCACCCTCGTGCTGCGCGATCAGGCACCGCCGTCCGAGGTGCAGTCGGAATTCTACCAGGCACGCAAGAAGATTGAGGATGAAACGCCCAAATTGCCGCGCGGCGTCCTCGGCCCGTTCGTCAACGACGAATATGGCGACGTCACCTTCGCGCTCTATGCCCTGAAGGCGAAAAGTGAACCCCAGCGCGCCCTCGCGCGAGAGGCGGAGACGCTGCGCCAGCGGCTGCTGCATGTGCCGGGCGTCAAGAAGGTCAACATCGTCGGCGAGCAGCCCGAGCGCATCTATGTCGAGTTCGCCGAGGACCGGCTGGCAACGCTCGGCGTCTCGCCGCGCGCGATTTTCGCGGCGCTCGCGCAGCAGAATCTCGTGACGCCGGCGGGCGCGATCGAGGCGAAGGGGCCGCAGGTCCAGGTGCGGATCGACGGCGCGTTCGACGATCTGGAGAAGATTCGCGACCTACCGGTGGTCGCGAACGGCAAGACGCTGCGGCTCGCTGATGTCGCCGAGGTCCGGCGGGGCTATGAGGATCCGGCCACCTTCCTGATCCGCAGCGAGGGCGAACCCGCGCTCCTCCTCGGCGTCATCATGCGCGAGGGCTGGAACGGGCTCGATCTCGGCAAATCGCTGAAGGCCGAAATCGCCGCCATCTCGTCCGAGTTGCCGCTCGGCATGTCGCTGACGCGGGTCACCGACCAGGCGGTGAACATATCGGCGGCGGTTGACCAGTTCATGCACACGTTCCTGGAGGCCCTCGCGATCGTGATGATCGTGAGCTTCATCGCGCTGGGCTGGCGCGTCGGCCTTGTCGTGGCGGGTGCCGTGCCGCTGACCCTCGCGATCACCCTGGTGATCATGTGGGCGACCGACCGTGTGCTCGATCGCATCACGCTCGGCTCGCTGATCCTCGCGCTCGGCCTGCTCGTCGACGATGCCATCATCGCCATCGAGATGATGGTCGTGAAGATGGAGGAAGGCTACGACCGCATCAAGGCGTCGGCCTATGCGTGGAGCCATACCGCGGCGCCGATGCTCGCCGGCACGCTGGTGACGGTGATCGGCCTGATGCCGGTGGGTTTCGCGCGCTCGACGGCGGGTGAATATGCCGGCAACATCTTCTGGGTCGTCGGCTTCGCCCTCATCGCCTCATGGTTCGTCGCGGTCATTTTCACGCCCTATATGGGCGTCAAGCTCCTGCCCGTGATCAAGCCCGTCGAGGGCGGCCATGACGCGATCTACGAGACGCCGCGCTACCAGACGCTGCGCCGCTGGATCCGCTGGGCGGTCGAACACAACAAAAAGGTCGCGCTCGCCACGCTCGCCGCTCTCGTCATCTCGGGGATGGGCATGGCGCTGGTGAAGAAACAGTTCTTCCCGACGTCGGACCGGCCCGAAGTTCTGGTAGAAATCCAGATGCCGAAAGGCACCTCGATCGAGCGGACGAACGCGGCCACCAAGGAGGTGGAGGCGTGGATCAGGCGCCAGCCGGAAGCAAAGGTGGTCACGGCCTATATCGGACAGGGCGCGCCGCGCTTCTTCATGTCGCTGTCGCCCGAACTCCCCGATCCTTCCTTCGCCAAGATCGTCGTTCTCACCTCGTCCGAGGAGACACGCGACGCGATCCGGGACCGGCTTCGGAAAGCGGCGGCCGAGGGTTTGGCCCCGGCGGCCCGGGTTCGCGTGACCCAGCTCCTGTTCGGCCCGCCCTCGCCCTATCCGGTCGCGTTCCGGGTGAGCGGCCCCGACGTCGGCAAGCTGCGCGTCATCGCCGACCAGGTCAGCGCGATCATGGTCGCCGACCCGATGATGCGCACCGTCAACACCGACTGGGGCGAGCGTGTCCCGACGCTCCGCTTCGTCCTCGACCAGGACCGGCTCCGCGCGATCGGGCTGACCTCTTCGGACGTCGCCGAACAGCTTCAGTTCCTGCTTTCGGGCGTCACCGTGTCGCAGGCGCGCGAAGATATCAGGATGGTCGACGTGGTCGCCCGCTCGGGCGGTGAACAAAGGCTCGACCCGGCCCGGATCGGCGACTTCACGCTGACCACCGGAGACGGGCGGCGCGTGCCGGTCAGCCAGATCGGCAAGCTCGAGCTTCGCATGGAGGATCCGATCCTGCAGCGCCGCGACCGCGTGCCGACCATCACCGTCCGCGGCGATATCGCCAAGGGGCTGCAGCCCCCCGACGTCTCGACGGCGATGTTCAAGAAGCTCCAGCCGGTCATCGACACGCTGCCGCCGGGCTATCATATCACGATGGGCGGCTCGATCGAGGAGGCCGGCAAGGCGAACGCCGCGCTGGCACCGATCTTCCCGATCATGATCTTGCTCATGATGATCGTCATCATGCTCCAGGTGCGCCAGTTTTCGGCGATGGCGATCGTGCTGCTGACCGCGCCGCTCGGCCTGATCGGCGTAGTGCCGATGCTGCTGCTGACCGGCCAGCCGTTTGGTTTCAACGCCATCCTCGGCCTTATCGCGCTCGCGGGCATCTTGATGCGCAACACGCTGATCCTGATCGGGCAGATCGAAGACAATCTGCGCGGCGGACGAACGCCTTATGACGCGGTCGTCGAAGCGACGGTGCAGCGCGCCCGCCCGGTAATTCTTACCGCGCTCGCCGCGGTGTTCGCCTTCGTCCCGCTCACCACCTCGGTGTTCTGGGGCTCGATGGCGTTCACCCTGATCGGCGGCACGCTGGGTGGAACTATCCTCACCCTCGCCTTTCTGCCGGCGCTCTACTCGCTCTGGTACCGCATCCGTCCCGACGACGGCCCCAAAGCTCCGCCAGCAGTGCCGGCATCGGCGTAGCGCATGACCGTGCGGCGAGCCGGCAACCCGCCCAGCGGAACGCATCCACCACCAAAGGAGATAATGTCATGGCCTTTAGCGAAAAGATGACCAGCCTCTGGAAAAATATCGTCCTGTTCGGCCAGGCACTCGACCACGACCCTCATGCCGCAATGGCGCAGGAAATCGATCGACTGGTCGCGGCGCAAAACAGCGATCGGGCCGCATTCACCGCCATCGCCTCGCGCGTCGACGCGCTGACCGCCGAAGTTCACGGCCTGTCGGAGCGAGTGGGCCGTGCCAGTTGAGCGCAGGGCAAACCACTGGGCCGAACACCGCCGGGGCCACCGCCTGCGGATCTCGCCTTGATCGCGAACGCCGCTACCGGCCTGCACGGGCGCGGCGCTCGCACCGCCGCGCGGCTCGTCGAGCAACGCTGCGCTGTCTCGCACGCGATGGCTATTCGAGGCTCTCCGTCGAGAGCATCGTCACCGAAGCCGGCGTTTCGCGCGGCGCGCTTTTTCATCATTTCGAGACGAAGCAGGAGCTGGTGGCCGACGCAATGGCGACCTTCCTTGACCAGAGCGCCGAGAGGCTGGGCGACAATCTCCAGGCGATCGGCGTCGATGAACACGGAGTGCGGGCGTCATTGGTCGCGCTGACGGAGGCGCTGCGGCAGGACGCTGAAGTCATTCTGGAGATCGCGGTCGCACTGCGAACCGATGAAGAACTGCATGCGAGCGTATCGCGCGCCCGTACGCATGCAAACCACAAGGAAATCCAACTGGCTCATCTTTTCGAGAGTACGGCGGGCGCAGATGCGGTCCGGCACGCCGCTGTTCTTGTTGCAATCATCTGTGGAGCCCGCGCCCACGAAATTGTCACATCTGATCCGACAAGCCGGGAACACAATGCCCGCTGAGGGTCGAGTCAAGGCAAGCATCGAGCAGACGTCGGCCGGAGAGGCAGAGCGCGAGGCAGAAGAGGAAATCGAGGCCGCTATAGTTTGGGAGCGCGACCGACATCGGCGAATCTCAGAACAGCGAGTGCCGAACTGCGCTCACCCTCGCGCCGATGATCAAGGAGGGACGCGCGGCGACCGGCGCGCCGGCCACCGCGAGCAACCTCGCGTCAATAGCCCACAGTGAAGCGCTGACGGCTGTGCTTGGGCGTCTCGATCTCGTCGACCAGCGCCACGGCAAAATCTTCGAATGAGATGCGGCTGCCCTCCGCCCCCACGAGAAGCTCGTCCTTGCCTGTCCGGAAAATGCCCGTGCGCTCGCCTTCGAATATTTCCGCGGACGGCGACACGAAGCTCCAGTCAAGATCGTCCGTACGCTTGAGCAGTTCGAGGAATTCTGCACCCTTCGAGGCTTCGGCTTTATAGGCTTCCGGAAAATCCGGCGATTCAATCAGCGGCTTGCCGCCGACAAGCAGGCTGCCCGCGCCGCCCATGACGACATAGCGCCGAACGCCCGATGCACGCACCGCGTCGATCAGCGAATCCGCGTCGCTCGCGGTGAAGTGCACGGCGCTGATCACGGCATCATGCCCCCGCAGCAGGTGCGCAAGGCCAGCTTCGTCAAAGACATCGCCTTTGACCGCTTTTATTCCCGGCAATGCGGCGATCCGATCGGGGTTGCGCGCGATGGCCGTAACCTGATGGCCGCGATCGGACAGCTCTTTCAATATCCGCGACCCTCCACGCCCGGAGGCGCCGATCAATGCAATATTGGCCATTTGAAACTCCTCGGTCTTCAATCTATATCAGGTCCGCAATCTGGACCAAGGGTCAGATATGCTCGCGAAATGATCGTCACAAGGAGTCACTTTGCCGTGACCTTGAGGTGGCGCAGCAGGTGCTCAGGGATGGCCGCAAAGAATTTGACAGATGCCTGCCCGATCCGCGGCGTCCTCGACCGGGTTGGAGACCAGTGGAGCTTTCTCGTGCTCGATATGCTTCGCCAGAAGGTGATGCGTTTCAATGAACTTTTGCGCGGCATTGGCGACATCTCGCGCCAGATGCTCTCCAGGACGCTCAAGCGGCTGGAAGAAGACGGCCTGATTACGCGTACTCTCTATCCGGAAGTGCCGCCCCGGGTCGAATATGCCCTGACCGATTTAGGCCATTCTTTCATGGAACCGATGCAGGCGCTCGTCGTCTGGGCCGACACCCATCACGAACAAATCAAAGCATCACGGCGGAGTGTTCAAGCAACTAGATGACCGCCGGGCCTGACTGGCCGTCGGGAGACCGTCCGCTTCCAGACGCAAGTTTCGAGAAGCAGACATCCGCATCCCGATGATCAACATTTCGATGCGAACATCGAGATTCCTTATTGGACAACCCGTCGATCGAACAGGCAAGGACGCCAAGTTGTTTCAGCTGCCCGGACGCAATCCATCGAACACCGGCGCTTGCAGCGCGAAAAGATTCCCGCATAATATCAACGCCAAGGCGAGGCTCGCACTCCGCTGATTTACGCCGCGGGCTGCGCCAAATGCTCTGACGACGGACCATATCCATGTTGACGCAAAGCCTATCCTCCCCAACCCCGCCAAAGGCCCGATTCAACCCGCGCCGCTTCCTTTTTCTGGCGGCGCTGTGGATGACGATAGGATCATTTGTCGGCTTTATCGTCGCCGGCGCAAACGGGGTGGCACCCGATTCATGGATACCCTTCGTGGTGATCGGATACATCGCGGCAAGCTTCCTGTTCACCGGCTCGTTCGTGGCGGGCATATCGCGCAATCTGAAACCGATGCTCGAGTCCGCGCAGAGCGGGATCGCGAACCGGATTCTCGAATCTGCCGAGGGTGGAATTTCGTCTGGCAACCGTGTGCTGGCGCGGGTCGGCAAGCTTCAAGAAGCCGGCCTGACGGTTTCGAACTTCAATCATATGTTCATTTTCACGCTGACGGTATTTCCGGAACATAGCGCCCCTTATGAAACGGCAATCCGCCAGTTCATCACCATGGGCGAGTTGCCCAATTTCTACACCGGACGCTTTGTCGTGTTCATCGAGGATCCGGAGAGCCCCGGTTATGGGGTCATCGAAAAGGACCCGCCCGAGGATTGGCAGCAAAAAGCCGCCGAGCCGCCCCCTGCCTACAAGACGCAAAAAGCCGAGACATCCTATCCCGACAAAGGCACGGGGTTGTTCGGCGGCGCGCTGGATCTGTCCGCCCGGATGTCACCGATGCGGCTAACCGCCAATTTGATCGCGACCCTGGTCTTCCTTGTGCTTGGTTTTTTGGCCCCCTTCGCCCTCGTGACGGGCGGGATCGAGACGGTGACGACATTCGTACAGGATTTGCCGAAAACGCTCACCGGGCGGAACGAAGGGAATTTCGACAGGGAGAAGCTCCGCAAGGCATATGATCGTGCGATAGCCTATGCGGGCAACCGGCAAATCCATGACATGAATATCTACAAGGACCATGTGACGCTGACGGTCGAAAATCCGTCGCAGGAGAATGCCTATGACGATGTCACCATGCGCGGCGCGGTCGTGGATTCCCGGCCTGACGGGACAAGTGCTTCGATCGGGCCCGAAGCGACTTTCCGCGCCGCTGATACGAATTTCGCGGCGCTCGAACATGCGCTGGGCGATGCGCTGATGCACGGCGACAAAAATCAGCTTTCCTATATCGGCTTCCGCAATCGATCGGAAATCTCGACAATAAGGATCAATAGCGCATCCGGCATATCGATCGACGAGAGGAAATTCGTTGTTATCGCAGCCGGGTTCAACAGCGACTATGGATCGACTTCCCGAACATATGATGCCGCGACCGGGCGGTTTTTGAATTAGATCCGACAGTCATTACGCCCTCGGAGGTGATTGGGCCCGGAGCCGGAAACCATCGCCCGTGCGGTGCAAAGTCCGGTACAACACGCGTTTGCCAAGCTGCACTGAAACGATAGAAAAGCCACATATCGTCACTCGATCAAGGATCCGGACGTCTCGTGAAATTTCATCCAGACCCACTCGTCCTGACACTTGCATTTCTCCTCGCCAGCCCCGTTCGGGCCGACGACGGTTCCGGATACGAGGTCGACCCGTCCAGCCTGACGCTTGCCGACATCATCGCATGCAAACTCAAAGACGTGCCCACATGGAACGGATTTGCGTTCTGGTCTCACGACAATGCGGAGGCAAAGCGCCACTACGGAATGACGGCAGTGAAGAGCAGAAACCCGTTCCTCTCCGAATATCGGCTTGCAACGCCGGTAGCCGTGTTCGGCCGGACGACCGACCGGGTCGCATTCAGCAATTCGGGCCTGATGGCCGTTTTTCCAGAGCATACTCCGCAGGCTCTGGCGAAGGAATTGGGGATCACCCCGGTCATTGACGCACCGGGGAAATATCTGGGTGAGCGCTCGATCGTCGAGGCGCCCTTCGACGGTGGGTCGCCAGCCTTTCAGGGGACGTCCAGGATTTCGCTCAATGTCTCGACCGTCACCACGCACCCGGGGAAGGTTCTGGCCGGGTGCAGCTACCGGATCGACATCAAGGATTGAGCCTTCGCCGGGTTGCAAGATCCGGCGGCAGACACGACGAACCGTGCCGTCGGTTTTCTCGCCTTGCTCGCTCCCGGGTGAATACGGATAGACGATTTCACATTGTTGGCTTCAGAACGACACGAGTTGCTGACTGGAATCCTACACCGTAGATCGAGCGTTGGCCAACCAGAGGTGATATTGTGTTTCCAATCCCGGCTTTCGTTCTGATCTTCTCTGAACCTGCGCCTCCGCCACCGGTGACGACACATGGAATTCCGGAGGCCCGGGCGCCATTGACCAACTCCGATCGCGTGGTCGTGACCTGTCCTGACGGAGACATCGTGGGTGCGGAGTTTATCCGCGAACACCAAACCGTCTCGGTGGTCGGGATCGCCGGCTTTTCCCGCGTGCTTACCGACAAGCAGCGCAAAATCGTCGATGCCGCTCTCAAACCGCTGGGATCGCTGGATCGGATTGAAATCATCTGCAACGGGCCGGGTAGCGCCATGATCCGGGTCCTTGGTGATTTTGTCGATATTAAAGGCCAGATGTATCAGCAGACGGTGGTGGTCGTCTGGGAGGACTCGGGCATGCTGGGAACCGAGCGGCGAGCCGTTCCGGAAATGGAGCTGGAGCCGCGGGCTCTTTGAAGCCCACAGGCGCCCGCGTCCCTTTTGGCCGTTAGCTGAAAGTCGGCTTAGCGGTACAGAGACCATATCAGCGGACATAAATCGAGCCTAGTCGGCCACTCGCGACCAACACTTCATTTTATGCTCGCTTCTCAATAAGCCTTTACTGACGCGATGGCGTGCGGCTGAACGCCTTTGCGCCGCGGCGTGAGGTCGACGACGAAAGTATGAGCATGGCCAAGCCACACGATATCAACGACAGCTTCGATCTCGACGGTTTCTGGTGGCTGCCCGAGACGCCGGAGCGCCGCGTCGCGGGGGTGCTGAGGTACACCCAAGAGGAGGGTCCGGTGTTGACATTGACCGGGACCTTCGATCCGACCCAGGAAGCATTCGGTTCGGAAATGGAGGACCGGGCCGTCATCCACGGCACGACCAAGGACGAGAAGCACGTCTCGCTGTTCAAGGTCCTGCACATGAGCAGAAAGGGAGGATTCTTTCAGGAGGCCGTCCACGAGGTTTATCGCGGACATACGCTTGCATTAGGGTGGCATTTTGCGTCGGAGGAAGAGCAGATTTTCTCGAAGTCCTATGTGATTTTCGAGGATATCGAGGAATGGCTCGGTCACCGGTTCTTCGACTTTCGCCCCGTCGAAGACAGCACGGACTGGCGTCTGAATATCGACCGCTCCGTAAGCCGTCCGCTCGGCCAGATCGAAGGCGTGAAGTTTAACATTGGGTCCGGATTCTACACTGATAAGAACAGCACGAGTTTCACCGTGTCCGCTCACTGCTACGTCGAGATCGCACCTGACGAACCCAAATCGCTGCGCTGGCATTCGGCGGCCGCGTTCAAGATTAGGGGGCTGGCGTCGCTCTGTGCGGGCCGACACCTGCCGGCGCGCCGCATCATGCTCGAGGGTCCCGAAGTCCGTTTTTCAAAAGATTACAGCCGCAACGCCGAAGTCTCGGTCTACGCGTCGATGCTGCACCAGGAATCCAAAAAGGTCCGCCAGTACGAGACACCGATGATCCAGGCGTCAGACTTTCCCGACCCCGCCGACGAACTCTTACAACGCTGGTTTGACGGCTATGAAGATTTCTCGTCCGCGCAATATCTATTTCTGACGGTGCTCGCCGACCGGGGAATGTTCATCAACACACGCTTCTCATTTGCGATACAGGCACTCGAGGTTTTTCACCGGCTAAGCTACCCGACCACGATCATAGCCCCGAAGGATCACGCGGCACTTCAGAACACGCTAATGAGCGCCATTCCGGGGGGCACTCCCGCCGTCATGCGCGACAAGTTGAAAGGCTTGCTAGCCTTCTCGAATGAGCCGAGCCTCGGACAGCGATTGAAGGCGTTGCTCAGGGAAGTGAGCGCGCGCCTCGGCGAAGCCCCGGCGGGTTTCAACAAGGCATTCGTGAAACGCCTTGTCGATACCAGAAACTACTACACGCATTTTTCGCCCAACCTCGAAGGCCAGATCCTCGCAGGCACGGACATGCACTATGGGATCCGCCGCATCGTTCTGTTGTTGGTCGTCCTTCAATTCCTTCGCATTGGCCTGGATCCGGCCACCGTACGGGCGGCCATCGACAAACAAAGCGAATTCAAGAAATTATGGAAAGAAGAGGGTAACCCAAGCTGACTTCACGCCGCGGTGACCGAGAAGAAGCACTGCCACGCGGAGCCGCGCGCTAACCTCCGCTGCTACGTCGATGCGATCGAACCGGCAATTCGTCTGCGCCCTCGTCGCCGCCGCGCCCGACGCGGAGTTCAGGATTTTTTCCGGCATCCACCCGGTCTGCATAGGCCACGACACTATGAAAGAAATCGACGACTTGCGATCGCGTGAGCTTTTCCGCCCGCAACCCGGCAGGTTGAAACGCCGCGATTGCATTCGTCAGGGTAAGTTCGCAGAGTTTGGCGCCGAGTCTCACGCCTTCGAAGACTTGATCTGACTTGGGCGACAGCGATCCGTGCGCGAGTTTTGATCGTAGAGAATAGGCGCGCTCGGCCTCCTTGCGAAGTTGCTCGCGGTTCCCAGGCTCGTTCGGATCGAAGCAGATCGATGACACGCGTGTCGCGACCTGGGCGGTAATATCGTCCTTCTCGTCGGTCATGACCAAACGCTCGAGAGCTGTGACATATTTGATCACCTTCGCGGCGCGCGATGTTTCGCGCACAGCCTCGCCATACCATTGCGCTGCATCGAGAAAACGCTCGCTCATGGGTCGGTCAAGTCGCGGATCAACGGCCGACTCGAGAGCGATACCGAACAATTGCAGGAGTAATCGATCTTCCGGTCGATCGAATGAAGACGCCCAATCGTCGGGAAAGGCGACTTCGCCGAGCGAGCCGATCGATGCCGAGAAATTTAGTGCCGAGTCCACGAGTTGCATACTCGCGGTGCGGCTGTGATTTACGGCTGGTCCACCAACAGTCATGCGCGAGGAGTGGTTTGCGCTGAACAATATGTGGAGGCAATCGAGCGCCGAAGTGACCGCTGCGGTCGCGACCCGCTCCGAGGTTTGCTCGTCACAGCTGTCAATGGTGACCTCCGCAATCCAGCGGAAGTTGCCATAATATTGCGCGCACTGACGGCGGAGCCAATTGTCACCGCGATGAATGCTACGATTTGGCCAGATCTTCGCCGCAACATGCGAGCGGAAGGTCTTTTGATTCATGAACCGCACGGGCCCGATCGTAAATTCGGAAGGTTCCTCAGCATGCATCAGATGACAGGGAAGATAATGGGTCCGCGGCTTGATCGAACGGGTCGCTAGTTTTGCAACCTCTGACAACGCCCGGTCGGCATTCTTCGTGTCGAGCGGCCGCTTCTCGAGTGAGAATTTGCGAAGCAGGATTTTGCCGAGCGGCATCATGATCGTGGCAAGCTCGATTTGACGATCGATCCCCGCGCGCTGAAGCGCGATAGCCGCCAGTTCCTCCAGTCGCTTGATGGCCTCTCGGCCGATGGTGAGCTTGTTGGACTTGTCGGTCGGGTGCGGAATTTCCCACAGGAAAGCGTTCTTCAGCTCGTCAGGGCAAATTTTCGTGGAGTACCACTCTTGCTCCATCCGCATCATCCGCGCGCGTTCGGAGAAAATGAAAGCGATATCGTCAAGGATCTTGGTTTTGGAAGAAGACATTGAAAGCTCTCGAAGAATGAAGCCAACCATTGCGGCAACGGGAAGACTTAGTCGCCCGAACGACGCGCGCACAATTGATAGGGTTCGGGCAGGATCAAGCCCCTGTCCGGCTCTTGGGCAAATCGCAAAAGCAGAGCGCGCAACTCGTTATAGAGCCGATTGGCGCCAAGGTCGCCCGACATCAGGCCATTGAAATAGGATCCGTAGGTCACGAAGAAGGAATCGACCTGATCGTTGAGCAGTCGTTCGTCGGTGAGCTTCGGCCGGCCATCGAGAAGCCATTTTTCGGTTAGGAGCAGACGAGCCAAAATGTTGCGCACGCCAAAATCGTTCAGGACGTCGAGCCAGTCGTACGTCTGGTAGCGATCCGGATCGTCGAGGAGATGCGCGGCGCCCGTCACCGCTATGTCGACTATATTCCATAAGATGTTAGGCGACCGCTCTCCCTTGCGCAGGTCTTGAAGATCCTCCTTCGAATATGCTCCGCCGAAATGCTCGTGAAATTCGCGGAATATCTCGGGGGACTGTGACGCCAGAAGCTCATTGGCCCTGACGTGGAGCGTCAACGCGTTCGAGACCATATGGGCGTCGTCGAGACCGATGAAGGGGATCGACGCGGCGTGGAGCGGGAACATCTGCGTATATTCCGACCAGATCATCGCCTCGACAAAGTCGGATTGTCGAGAATCGAGCCGCGCAATGTGTCCCGTGCCCCTTAGGACCAAAACCTGCGCCGGGAACTCCGCGAGGACTGCCATCGATTTTTGAATAGTGATGAGCGGATTGACCTTGTAGGCCTCCATTGACGTAAAGTCGGTAAGCACAGCGCGATGACGCGGCGATCCAGCGAGAAAGTTCCGAAGTTCGTCGCTTCGCAGGCGATTGCTGTCGATCACTAGATTCATGATGAACCCTATCTCGAGCCGTTACACTAGCTTAGGGAGCAGATGCTCGGCATCCCGGCTTCCATAGCGCGCCAGTTCCTCCACAGCCGTGAGCCTCCGAAAGTGGCGGGAGTCGCGTTCGATATTGCTCTAGCCATGCGCTTGCCCGCGTGAGGCCTCTAGGCGTTTTGAGGCGCCCGGACGATATCCGCGATGATACCAAGTGGGACAGAATCGCCCATCGAGCCACAGAATCACTGGCGTCCACGCTCGATAAGGCACGATCGCAACGTAGGCCGCTATCAGCCATGCAAATTCGTCAAGGCCCTCTAGGAAGTCCGCTTCGCCATCGATTGCGCAGTTCACCAGCTCGTCCCAGAATCCCATCTTAAATTGAATTGAATGCAAAAGGCCGGCTTCGGCCAGCGTCGCTGAGTAGAAATCGGCGGGATTGAGTTCCGTCTCTTCGTGGATGAGCTTGGAATATGCCGGCCAGATCGAACGGCAAGTCGCCTTGAGGTTTCGTTTGGCAAGCATGGCCATAATCGCACGGGCGAAGAAAATGCGCCCCCGAGAGCTGTCCTGAAAGATGCTGGAGTTGGTAGCGTGAGGCAGATTCTCGCGCAGCGCCCAGACATCCTCGAACCCATAGTACGGCTGTGGCAACTCTTCAGCACCGTTTTTACCGCCATTCCGAAGAATTATTTCGCGGAGCAAACCCGCAAGCTCCAGCTCCGGGCGAAGGCCCGCTTCAGTTCGATGTCTTGCCCAGACGTTGAGGAGAAACGATGGAATCTGAGCCTGCCCCCATATCTGCGAAGACCGGCCGATACTCGTCGTTATTTCCACGGAGTAACGCTTGATGTCCGGCGACAATTCGGTACCAGAAAGGAGCAGCGTGGCGGCACAATCACCGACCAATCGCCGCCTTTCCCATAAAATGTCAATCTCAGCGAGAGGCTGCCGCTCGTACCAAGCTTTGTCTGGCTCGAACTCACGCGCAGCCGCTTCTTCCAAAAGCAAGCGAGCGTGATCGAGCGCCAACGATGCATAAGTGCGGAGCATATTTCGACGAGGTTTCTTGTCGGCGAGCGGGAGGACAGCGACGCACGTCAGCACAGTGACCACAAACAATGCGTGTTGGTTCTGCCGCTCATACCACCGAGACTTGATAACCTCGGCCATCATAAGCATCGACGCTAAAGCGCCGGTGCGAGCGGGCGCCGATGCATCCGCCGGAGGCATCATCGATTGGACGATTGCCGCAATCTCGGTCGGCTTGGGCTGGTCGCGACCGCTTCCTGCCAACAGGTTCAGAATTAGCCGTGTTCCCTCAATCGACGCTGGCCATATTTTCTCTGCAACCGACGAGAACAACGAAAGCAGCTTTCCCCGGGACCAGATTTCAAAACGTTCCGCCGGCGTAGTCGGGTCTGCAATACGCTCTGCCGCACGCTCGAACAGAAGCTGTGCCTCTTCGTCAATTTCCCCATTAGTCAGAAAAACCGCAACGTGGCGTTCGCGTGGGGAACGTCGAAAATGCAATGGCGCGGGCAACTGAATGAGCTCGATGACCTGCGTAAGCAGCCCTGTTGCCTCCGTCTTCGTCACGCGCGAGCCGGGATTTCCCTTGAGCTGGAAACAATGCAGCACGCCCTGTGGGCACCGTGCGATTACGTCCTTGCCGAGTTCGATTGGAGAGTGGCGCGTGTTGTGGAGCACGGTCCATCCGTGCGCAACGAGGAGTTGGATGAACGCTGGCTGGTAGCGCCGTTCGGTCTGGCTATCCAACCAAGATTCGAGCAGCCTCCCGGCTACGGAAATCATCTAGTTTTCTCTCCAATATTTCGCCTAAACGGCGATTGCCTTTAGCGCTTAGCCCACGAGCTTGGACTGCGGCGAGTACGTCCGGATGAACAATAATAGTCGGGGTATCCCAGACACCATTCTCATCAAACGAATGATCCATCTTGTCCATCGCCTCAAGGAATAGATCTTCGCTGAAGCCTGCCCCTTTTCCATCGACGACGTTGCCCGTTTTCTTTGTAACCTCGTTGATCTTACGATGCATCATCGCATCCATGCCCTTTGCCATCTGTAGAGCGATATCGTCTAGCAATGCGTCTAGGTTCTGAGCGCTAGCTTCAGCTATTTTCATTGGCTTGAAGTGTATTTCGGCCGAGACCTTTTCCATCTCGACATCCTCCACGTCGCCCTCCTCATGCGATAGTGTCGAAGCGCGACCTTCATGTTGCACATGAGTGGAAATCATCCCCAGAAGCGGCGCATGAATGTGTGTCTTCCTGCGAATTCGGTCAGCATTGTCGCTGACTCGATAACGCTCGATGGAGGGATAGGTTGGGAGCATCGCGTCACCCAAACATAAAAAAGATCACGGTCAATGCCTTGTGAAGCGACGCGGCACGTAAACCGTCGCTGACAGAAAAAATTGCCATTGATATGTCGAGGCGAGGCTGAGCATGAACCGCATCACATATCAGCCCTGCGCTGTAGACGCTGGAAGCTCGGCTTCGGCTTCGGCTTCGGCTTCGGCTTCGGCTTCGGCTTCGGCTTCGGCTTC
>JALDYH010000300.1:0-4010 GCA_032154175.1 Sphingopyxis sp.
GCGCCGACGCGGGGAATTGCGCCACCAGCCTGATCGGCACGCCGCTGACGATCCCGAAATACTCGCCCGCGACGCAAAAGATGCTCGACGAGGATATCGCGATCGCCGAAGCGGCGCTGCGCATCGCGCCGGACCGCGAGGACAGCCATATCTGGTACGGCCGCCGGCTCGACTATGCAGGCCGCATCTGCGACTCGGTCGATGCGTTCAGCGCCGGAATCGCGAAATTCCCCGCCAGCTACAAGCTCTACCGCTTCCGCGCCCGCGACCTCACCCGCGCGCGCCGGTTCAAGGAGGCGCTCGCCGATTATGAAAAGGCGCTCGAACTGATGGGCGACACGCCCGACAGTTTCGAGCCCGATGGCATGCCCAATCCAATCGGGCTGACGATCAGCACCTATCGCGGGAACATCGTCTATTATCACGCGCAGACGAGCTTCGCGACCGGCGACTATCCGACGGTCGTCGCCGGCATGGCGAAATCGCTGGAGCTGGCCGCCGATTTCGCGCGCGACGACATGCGCGTGCCGACAGCCTATTGGACCTATATCGCGTTGCGCAAGATGGGCGAGCACGACCGGGCGCGCGCCGCGATCGACGCGATCGAGCCGGGACTGAAGCTGATCGAGAATTTCACCTATTATCAGGCGGTCCAGATCATGCAGGGCCGGCTTGACCCCGGCGGGTTCAAGGATACGCGCGACAGCACGATCAAATTCGCCATCGCGATGGAACGCCGTTTCGCCGGCGACGAAAAGGGCGCAAAAGCGTTGCTTGCCGAGATTGTCGAAGAGAATCCGCAGGGACATTGGCCGTCGGAAGCCGAACTCGCACAGCCATCCCGCGCGATATAGCGGATTCGCGAATCCGCCGATTCGGCGTTTCCAGCCAGATGCTTTCAGGAATTTTAATGGATGCCCCGCGAGGATTCGAACCTCGATAGGCGGTATCAGAAACCGCAGTCTTACCATTAGACGACAGGGCAGGAGCGGGGGCCAATATGATTACAAGCGCGCGCTGTCAAGGCCGCCGTGCCCGTCCGCACAAGGCCGCTTGCCCTGACGCATTTCGCCGCTAGCATCGCCCCATAACAAGATAGGGGCCGCGCGCCCGCGCGGACACCCGAAGGAGTGGGTTGATGCGTCATGTCGCGATCGTCGGGTCGGGCCCCGCCGGCTATTATACCGCCGAAACATTGCAGAAGGCGGACGATATCGCGGTCGACGTCATCGACCGCCTGCCCGTGCCCTATGGTCTGATCCGCACCGGCGTCGCACCCGATCACCAGTCGATCAAGGCCGTATCGCGCCGCTATGAGGGAACCGCCCTCACCGACAATGTCCGCTTCGTCGGCCATGTCGCGGTCGGCACCGATGTCACGATCGACGAGCTGGTCGGGCTCTACGACGCGGTCATCCTGGCCACCGGCGCGCCGAACGACCGGCCGCTCGACATAGCGGGCGCCGATCTGCCGGGAGTGATCGGCAGCGCTGCGTTCGTCGGCTGGTACAACGGCCACCCCGACTTTGCGAACCTCGCGCCGCCGCTCGACGCACCCGGCGTCGCGGTGATCGGCAACGGCAATGTCGCGCTCGACGTCGCGCGCATCCTCGCCAAGACCCGGCAGGAATTTGCCGGCAGCGATATCGTCGCCCACGCACGCGATGCGCTGGAAGCCAGCGCGGTGCGCCATATCCAGATCCTCGGCCGCCGCGGCCCGCACCAGATTGCGATGACGCCGAAGGAACTCGGCGAACTCGGTCATCTCGAGCGTGCGAGCCCGCGCGTCGACCCCGCCGACCTGCCGCCCGAAGGCGACGATGCGATGCTCGAACCCGGGATGCGCAAATCGGTGACGCACCTGCGCAGCTTTGCCGCCAACCCCGTCGCCAAGCCGGTAACGATCGATTTCGATTTCTTCGCGATGCCCGTCCGGCTCGAAGGCGACGGCAAGGTGCAACGGGTGATCGTCGAACGCACGACGCTCGACGCCGACCTCCGCAGCCACGGCACGGGCGAAACCTATGCCGTCGACGCCGGCCTCGTGATCAGTTGCATCGGTTATCAGACGCCGCCCATCCCGGGCGTGCCTTATGAACACGGCCGCGGCCGCTTCGCGAGCGACGAGGGACGCATCCTCCCCGGCCTCTATGCGGTCGGCTGGGCACGGCGCGGGCCGTCGGGGACGATCGGCACGAACAAACCCGACGGCGCACGCATCGGCGAAATGGTGCTGGAGGATATCGGACGCGGCGCCGGCAAGGCGGGGCGCGCAGGACTCGATGCGCTGCTCGCGAGCCGCGAGGTCGTGCCGGTGACCTTCCGCGACTGGCGCCGGATCGAGGCGGCCGAGGTCGCCGCGGCGCTCGATGGCAACCCGCGCGAGAAGTTCACGAGCGTCGAGGCGATGCTCGCCGCGCTCGGGCGTTAGCGAGGCGTCAGGGTGTCTCTGCGAGCAGCGGGTCGACCGTCGCCTTGAATTCTGCGGCGGAAAAAACGCCCGCGCGGGCAACCCGCATCACCCCCTTGCGGTCGATGATATACGTCGACGGCACGGCGTTTTTGATCGCTCCGTATTTTCCGTTGATTTTCGACGCGAGCGGATAGGACAGCACCGACGCCACTTCCTTCAGACGATAAGGCGGAACGCTGTCCTGCGTCGTCACGCCGAACATCTCGAGGCCCCGCGCCTGATTCTTCCGGAAATAATCGTGCATCATCGGCATCTCCGCCTTGCACGGCGCGCACCAGGTCGCCCAATAATTGACGATCACGACCTTGCCGCGCAATTCCGACAGCCGGACCTTGCGCTTGGCCATGGTCGTGAGCGTGAACTCGGGTGCCGCGACGCCGACTTGCGGCTCCGACTTACTTGCCCCGACAAGAAATGGCGCCATCAAGACGACCGCGAATGCCATCCCCCGATGGCGAAATATTTGCCCCTGCATGCGTCGGTTTGTAGGTGATGGAAATGGAGACAGGCAAGTCGAAACGATATCCGGTCCGCATCCTGTTTCGCTGGCTGCTCGCGATCGTCTATGGCTATGCGGGCTGGGCGCACCTAGCGCGCCCCGCTCCCTTCCTCGCAATCACACCGCCATGGGTGCCGGCGCCCGAACTTGTCGTCGCGGCAACGGGCGCGGCCGAGATCGCGGGCGCGGTCGGCCTGATGATCCCCGCAACGCGCAAGGCGGCCGGATGGGGACTCGCGCTCTATGCCTTGTGCGTCTGGCCCGCCAATTTCCACCACGCGCTCGCCAATATCGCAATCGGCGGCGAGACCTTGAGCTGGTGGTATCACGGCCCGCGCCTCGCCGCGCAGCCGCTGATCATCTGGTGGGCGCTGTGGGCGGGCGGCGCGATCGACTGGCCGTTCCGCCGCCGCCCCTAGGCTTATTTCGCGACCGGCGTCTCGATCGGCGGCTGGCCCTTCTGGCTCGCCGCATAGGCCTCGACCGCCTTCAGCACGCGCAACATATTGCCGCTCGAAATCTTCTCGAGTTCGGCCTGCGTATAACCGCGCCGCGCCAGTTCGGCGAACAGCCGCGGATAGCCCGTGACATCCTCCAGCCCGACCGGCGTCGCGTCCATCCCGTCATAGTCGCCACCGATCCCGATATGATCGACGCCGATCGTCTTCTTGAGGTGATCGATATGGTCCGCCGCGATTCCGATCGGCGTCTGCGGCGCCGGGTTTGCCGCGTCCCACGCCTTCAGCGCCGGGGCGACCGCATCGGGGTTGCCGACGTACAGCGCATCGAGCCGCGCCTTCTCCGCCGTCCGCGACAGGCCGTGCGCGCGCAGCTTGGGATCGAGGAAGGCGGCATAGAGCACCACCATCACGACGCCGCCGTTCGCCTTGACCGCGGGCAGCACGCTGTCGGGCACGTTGCGCGGATGGTCGTTGACCGCGCGCACCCCCGAATGGCTGAACATCACCGGCGCGTGCGACACTTCGAGCGCGTCCTTCATCGTCGCTTCGCTGACGTGGCTCAGATCGACGATCATGC
>JALDYH010000301.1:0-3990 GCA_032154175.1 Sphingopyxis sp.
CGCGAAAAGCGCGCCAACATCCTCGAAGCCGAAGGCATGCGCGCATCGGAAATCCTGCGCGCCGAGGGCGAGAAGCAAGGCCAGATCCTGCAGGCCGAAGGCCGCCGCGAGGCCGCCTTCCGCGACGCCGAAGCGCGCGAACGCGAAGCCGAGGCCGAAGCCAAGGCGACGCAGATGGTGTCCGACGCGATCGCGAGCGGCAATGCGCAGGCGATCAACTATTTCATCGCGCAGAAATATGTCGAGGCGGTCAGCCAGTTCGCGACCAGCCCGAACAGCAAGACGATCCTGTTCCCGGTCGAGGCGACCCAGTTGATCGGCACCTTGGGCGGCATCGGCGAACTCGCGCGCGACGCGATCGAACGCAAGGGACCCTGACATGCCCGACTGGCTGACCAACCTCGAACCGCATTGGGCATGGCTGTCGCTCGGCGTGCTGCTGGCGGCGGCTGAAATCGTCCTTCCCGGCTTTTTCATGATCTGGCTCGGCGCCGCGGCAATCGTCACCGGCGTCATCGCCTGGGTCGTCCCGCTGTCGATCCCCGCCCAGCTCGGCATCTTCGCCGTCCTGTCCTTCGTCGCGCTCTATGGCGCGCGCCGCTGGCTGAAAGCCAATCCGATCACCACGACCGACCCGCTCCTCAACCAGCGCGGCGGACGGCTGGTCGGCGAGGTGCTGACGATCACCAAGGCGATCGAGGACGGCCGCGGCCGCGCCAGGGTCGGCGACGGCGAATGGCCGGTTCGCGGCCCCGACACGGCCGAGGGCAGCAAGGTTCGCGTCGTCAGTGCCGATGGCGGCGTGCTGGTAGTCGAACCGGCCTAGCCGCCCTTCGGACGCGAATAAATCGCGACCACATGGCCTAACGCGTCGCTTTCGCCGATCCGGCGGAACCCGAGCTTGGCCGACACGCGCTCCGATGCGCCGTTGCCAAGATCGATGATGCAGCGCACTTCCGCAGCGTCGAGGTTCGCATCTGCCCAGCCGAGTACGGCGGTCATCGCCTCGGTCGCATAGCCCGCGCCCCAATGATCGGCATCGAACGCCCAGCCTGCCTCGGGCACCCCTTCCAGTTCCGGGATGCCGCGGCAGAAATAGCTGAGGCCTCCCATGCCGACGAGCGCGTCGCTTGCCCGGTCGGCGAACACCCAGTAACCGAACCCCATCACCGGCCACAGCCCCGCCGAGCTCAGAAACTTGCCCCAGCTGACGTCGGGCGCGCGCGGTTCGCCGCCGATGAAGCGGGTGACGCGTTCGTCGGCCCACATTTCGATATGGACTTCCTTGTCGGACAGGCGTCCCGGACGCAGGCGAAGGCGGTCGGTCTCGATGACGGGAGGTGCGCTAAACATCGGCGCGATGTGCCGAAACCGGCAAGGCCGGTCAATCGGGGATCAGATAATGGTCGAACAGGTCGTGGAGCACCGCGGTGCCATCGACCTGCGCCTTTGTCCTCAGCACCGCGAGCGTGTCGACGCGCGTGAGCACGTCCACATGGCGCAGCACCACATGATATTGCGGGCGATCGTTGAAATCGTGGAACAGGAATATGCAGTCGGGCTTGCAGTGGATGATCGCCTGCAACAGGCACGCGATGCGAAAGCGGCCGTCGATCAGCACCGCGTCGGGGCTGCCGCCCATGCTGCGCCAGACCTGCGTGTGATAGCGCGGCCAGTCGCGGATCCGGCTTTCGTCGGCGGGATAGCCCCATTCGCCCACAGGACCGATGTCGATATGCACCGGCGTGAATTCGACGGCTTCGCGGGAAACCTCGGCCCGGACCTTGGCGAGCCACGCGGGATCGCTGTCGATGCTGACAATCCGGCGCACCTGCCGCGCCGCGACCACCGTGCTGCCGCCGCAGCCGAATTCGAGCAGCGAGGATAGCCCCGCGAGTTGCAGCTCGAATTGCGTGACTTCGGCCGCGGTCATATGTGGTTGCATGGTCCCCTCCACCCGCAAGGGGATATGGGAGGAGAGCGGCGGCGTCCAGCCCGGCCGACGCCCGATCCTCTCCGCGGATGAGGAGGCCCAGAGACAGGGAGAGAGAACCGCCCTGGACCCCCGCAACCGCGGAGAAGAAGGATCAGGCGGCGGCCGCGGCCAGTTCCGCGCGCGATGCCGACGAATGCGCCGGCATGATCGCGTCGGCATAGTCGCTTTCATATTTCTTGATGAGCGCGCGGTCGTCGTGGTTCCACGGATGGAAACCCGGCATGAAGTATGAAAGCCAGGGGAAGAAGCTCTTGCGCAGCACGCCCGGCGCGCCCAGCAGGTACCACCAGATGCGCGCCGTCACGCGCCAACCGGTCAGGCCGTCCTGCCTGAGCAGCGCCTTCATCCCCTTCACGCGTTTCGGCCAGAAGCGGGTGGTGACAAGGATCATCATCAGCGACTTGGCACGCCAGCGCCGGAACCTGCTCCAGTCCTTCGTCGCGTGCAGCCAGGTGTCGTAGGCGACGCCCTTGTGCTCGATTTCCTCGATCGCGTGCCATTTCCACAAGGCGGCCCATTCGGGTTCGGCGCCGGCATACATGCTGTCGTCGCGCAGCATCACGGCCGCCATCATCGCGGTATAATGTTCGAGCGCGATCGTCGCCATCAGGTTGACGATCTGCGGCCGCGTCCTGATGAGGTCGAGGACCTGGTTCACATCGGCTTCGAGTTCCGACAGGTCGTATCCCGCCTCGGCCGCCTTCTTGTTGAACACCACATGCTCGCGGCTGTGGATCACCTCTTGCTGGGTGAAGGCACGGATTTCGCGGCCCAATTTCTCGTCGACGCCGTCGCGATGCGCCTTCACCGCCTCGATGAACATCGCCTCGCCGCGCGGGAAGGTGACCGACAGCGCGGTATGAAAGGCCGAGGCGATCGGGTCGCCGTTCAGCCACCAGCGGCCCTGTTTGTCGTCGCGGCCAAAGCGCATGTCGCGCGGCGTAATCGACAGATCCTGCGGGGTCGGCGACTGGGAAAGGCTGGACATATGGCTCATACCGTCGAAAAGGGGAGATGGGCCAGCAATAGGGTTTACTTACACACATGTCAATAGTGAAGAAGCGTTTGAGTCCCGAAGAAAGCCGTTCGGCGGCACTCGAGGCCGCGCGCCATATCCTGATCGAAATGGGCCCCGCGGCGGTGACATTGAAGGCCGTCGCGGCGCGGATCGACCGCACCCACGCGAACCTGCTGCACCATTTCGGCAGCGCCGCCGGGCTGCAAAAGGCGCTTGCCGCCTATCAGGCCGAAACCGTGTGCGCGACGATCGGCAAGAAGATGGCCGAATCGGCGCCGGGCGAGCGCAATGTGCGCGAAATCGTCGACCTCGCCTTCGACGCCTTCAACAGCGGCGGCGCGGGCGCCCTCGCAACCTGGATGGCGGCGACGGGCAACGACGACGCCCTCGACCCGATCGTCGATGCGATCCACCGCCTGATCGACGGCATGGCGCCCGACGCGCACGAGAAGAGGCTGATGCACGAAGATACGCTCGCGCTGGTGCTGATGGCATTGGGCGACGCGCAGCTTGGCGGGCCTATGGCGGAAGCGCTCGGCCTGCCGCGCGACACGTCGCGCGTGCTCGCGACCGAACTGATCACGGGGCGCATCGCCAAATTCTGGGCCGAACACGGCGGCAAGCCGGGAGCCTAAGGACTCGCAATTTCCCCGTTCAGGCGCTAGGGGCGCTCCGATCCCGTCATTCCGTTCGCATCGAGCCGCGACTGCCCTGGCAGTTTCGACGTCGCTCGACACGACCGGGATATGATGTGTAGTTTTCCGCTTCCGCCCTGAAGGCCCCGCCATGCATTTCCTCGACCAAGCCAAGATTTTCATCAAGTCCGGCGACGGCGGCCCCGGTGCCGTCAGCTTCCGGCGCGAGAAATATATCGAATATGGCGGCCCCGACGGCGGCAATGGCGGCAAGGGCGGCGACATCATCTTCGAAGCGGTCGCGGGCCTCAACACGCTGATCGACTTTCGCTACACCCAGC
>JALDYH010000302.1:0-3973 GCA_032154175.1 Sphingopyxis sp.
CGGCGTTCGTGATCGGCTCGGCGCTGCTGCTGCTCTCGGCCTTCTGGCAGAATGCGCGGGCGGTGGTGGTCGGCTTCCTGCCCGACAATCTCGCGAACCAGTTGCCCGCGACGATCCGTCCGGTCAGTCCGATACCAGCTTCATAAGCTTGCGTTCGACGGGGGCGAGCACATTCGAAAGCTCGTCCCCGCGTTTCAGGATCGCCCCGGCTTCGGAGACAAGGGCCCACATGCCCTGCCGGCTCCGCAAGGCGGGGCGTTTTTCGATGCGATATTCGGGGCGCTCGGCGGCGCGGCGAAAGGCGGAGAAAATGGCGGCGTCGCGGTGGAAATCCATCGCATAATCGCGCCAATGCCCCGCCGCGACCATGCGGCCGTAGAGATCGAGGATGCGCATCAGTTCGGGGCGTTCGAAACCGGTTTGCTGCGGTGCCGCCCGATTATGGAACGGCAGAGGCGTCACGGTTCCCATCAGGCGCTGGTCCGGCTCCCTTTGCGCCGCGGCGCTTCATCCTCGGCGGCGAGTTCGCGTTCGTCGAGCAAGGCCTTCAACTGCTTCTGCATCTGGTCGAGCTGGCACTGCAGCAGTTCGATCTTTTGCGTCGCGGGGTCGAAGGTTTCGCTGCACGGCGTGCCATAGGGCACGAATTCGCGGGCATATTCGGTCGCGTCGAGCAGCGTCGAGCGCGCCGGGATGCCGACCATCACCGCGCCTTCGGGTACATCCTTGGTCACCACCGCATTGGCGCCGACGCGCGCACGCGCGTGGACGGTGACAGGGCCGAGAATCTGGGCGCCCGAACCGACGATGACGTCATTGGCGAGGGTCGGATGGCGCTTGCCGCCGATGCCGTTCGCGGGATCGGTGCCGCCCAGCGTCACGCCCTGATAGATGGAGACATTGTCGCCGATCTCGGCGGTCTCGCCGATGACGACGCCAAAGCCATGGTCGATGAACAGGTGGCGGCCGATCTGCGCCCCCGGATGGATGTCGACCGCGGTCAGGAAACGCGACAGGTGATTGACGAGGCGCGCAAGGAAAAACAGCCGCGCCTCGAACAGCCAGTGCGCGATGCGGTGCATGCCGACGGCGACGAGCCCCGGATAGAGTAAGATTTCCCAACGCGACCGCGGCGCAGGGTCGCGCGCCTTGATCGAATCGAGATAGGCGACCAGCCCGTTGAACATCGCATTGTCCCCTGCGACCCCGTTTGTTCCGGCGAAGATAGTTGTTTGGAGGCGCCATTTCCACCCCCGACGCGTTTTTAGTCGTCAGCGGCCGAAGATGCCGATGCGCAGGAGGAGCAGGCCCTCGCTGCGCAGGTGCCGTTCGCCGTCGCTTGCAGCGATCGCGGCGGCCCAGCGGTCGAGCATCAGGAGCGAGCGATTCCCGGCGAAAGCGCGGTGCGCTGGAGCAGGCAGATTCTTGGCGTCGGAGAGCAACCCGCGCGCTTCCGGCTCCTTCTCCTCAACGCCAGCGCCCCACAGGAGGCCCCAGCGCTTTCCGCCCGCCTCTTCGCCGCCCGACAGCTTGAACAATTGCTCGCCAAAGCTCCCGGACGCGGCGCGCCGTTCCTCGTCCGTTTCCGCGAGCAGCATCGCTTCAGCGGCGTCGACGAGCGCGTCAAGACCGCCCTGCCCCGCCCATGTCGCTTGAAGCTCGGCCAGCAGCGGTTCGCCCTTGGGCAGTCCCGCAGGATCGCTCGCAATCATCGCCGCCATATCGCGCCACCAGGCGAGCTTGATCTGCCCGATCAGCGGCTCGCGCGCGTCGAGCAGCAGCTTGGTCAGCCGTGCCGCCAATCCCCAAAGCGCCGACATGGCTGCGCGCCGCGCGTGCGGTACGGAGACCAGCACGCGCGGATCGCGCATATCGGGGTAGAAAGCCGCCTCCGGGTCGTCAGGCGCGATTGCGGACCGCCTTCACCGCCGCGACGACGCGCGGCGTATCGATCAGCGCGGCCTTTTCGAGATTGTGCGCATAGGGCAGCGGCACATCCTCGTTGCACACGCGCATCACGGGCGCATCGAGATCGTCGAAGCCATGCTCCATCGCGACCATCGCGAGTTCGCTGGCGATCGAACAGGTCGGCCAGCCCTCCTCGACGATGACCAGATGATTGGTCTTCTTGAGGCTCGCGAGCACCGTCACGGTGTCGAGCGGGCGGATCGTACGCAGGTCGATGACCTCGGCGTCGATGCCCTCGCCCGCGAGCTGGTCGGCGGCTTCGAGCGCGAGCCCGACGCCGATCGAATAGCTGACGATGGTGACATCGCTGCCCTGACGCATGATCCGCGCCTTGCCGATCGGCAGGACGAAATCATCGACTTCGGGCACGTCGAAGCTGCGGCCGTAGAGCAGCTCGTTTTCGAGGAAGACGACGGGGTCTTCGGTGCGGATCGCGGCCTTCAGCAGCCCCTTGGCATCGGCGGCGTCATAGGGCGCAATCACGATCAGGCCGGGGACGCTGGCATACCAGGGCGCATAATTCTGGCTGTGCTGCGCGCCGACGCGCGCGGCGGCACCGTTCGGGCCGCGGAACACGATCGGACAGCGCATCTGGCCACCCGACATATAGTTGGTCTTCGCCGCCGAGTTGATGATGTGGTCGATAGCCTGCATCGCGAAATTGAAGGTCATGAACTCGATGATCGGCCGCAGACCGCCCATTGCGGCGCCGGTGCCGAGCCCGGCGAAACCATATTCGGTAATCGGGGTGTCGACGACGCGCTGCGCCCCGAACTCCTCGAGCAGGCCCTGCGTGACCTTGTACGCACCCTGATATTCGGCGACTTCCTCACCCATCACGAAGACGCGGTCGTCCTTGCGCATTTCCTCCGCCATCGCGTCGCGCAACGCTTCGCGGACGGTCAGGCGGGCCATTGCAGTGCCTTCGGGGATCGCGGGGTCCGACGCACGCTCGGCGGCAGCGGGGGCCGCAGCCGGAGCGGCGGCGGGCGCTGGCGCGGGTGCGGGAGTTTCAGCCTTCGGTTCAGGCGCTGCAGCGGGCGCGGGTGCCGGCGCCGGAGCGGCCGCTTCCTCGCCCTCGCCCGTGATCGTTGCGATCACGGTGCCGACCTTCACATTGTCGGTGCCCTCGGCAACCAAAATCTGGCCGATCGTCCCTTCGTCGATCGCTTCGAATTCCATCGTCGCCTTGTCGGTTTCGATCTCGGCGAGGATGTCGCCCGATTTGACCGTGTCGCCTTCCTTGACGAGCCACTTGGCAAGCGTGCCTTCTTCCATCGTCGGCGACAGTGCCGGCATTTTCAATTCGATGGCCATCTCAATATTGCTCCACCAGCACGTCGGTATACAGTTCATGAAGTTCGGGTTCGGGCGCGCTTTCCGCAAAGTCGGCCGAATCCGCAACGATCTGGCGGATTTCCTTGTCGATATCCTTGAACTTGTCCTCGCCGATGCCGGCGTCGGTCATCAGCTTCTTCAGATGTTCGATCGCGTCGCTCTTGTCGCGCACCGCCTGCACTTCCTCGCGGCTGCGATATTTGGCGGGGTCGGACATCGAGTGGCCGCGATAGCGATAGGTCTTGAGCTCCATCAGCACCGGCCCCTTGCCCGCGCGCACCCATTCGAGCGCGGCTTCGGCCGCGCCGCGTACCGCGAGCACGTCCATGCCGTCGACCTGCATGCCGGGGATGCGGAAGCTTTCGCCGCGGCGATAGAGCTGGTCCTCGGCCGACGAGCGGTTGACCGATGTGCCCATGGCGTACTGGTTGTTCTCGATCACGAAGATGATCGGCAGCTTCCACAGCTCGGCCATGTTGAAGCTTTCATAGACCTGGCCCTGGTTCGATGCGCCGTCGCCGAAATAGGCCATCGCGACCCCGCCATCGCCGCGATATTTGTGCGCGAAGGCAAGCCCGGTGCCGAGCGACACCTGCGCGCCGACGATGCCGTGGCCGCCATAGAATTTATGCTCGACGCTGAACATGTGCATCGAGCCGCCCTTGCC
>JALDYH010000303.1:0-3973 GCA_032154175.1 Sphingopyxis sp.
GATCGTCGGCAACACGATCGGTTCGACCACCTACAACAGCGGCAACACCTTCCCGGCGACGTATGACGCGCTGGGCCGTCGTTACGCCGTGTCGGCAAAGCTGAAGTTCTAGTCGCTTCACGCTTCGGCAAGAATTGGGGGCGGACAGCAATGTCCGCCCCTTTTTCTATGGCGTCAGCCGGTCAGGTTGAATGGCGGTTTTTTGGGTGGTGAGCGGGCGTTCGTTCACCCATTTTCGTCATCCCGGACTTGATCCGGGATCCACCGCAGCGCTGAAGTCATGGACCCCGGATCAAGTCCGGGGTGACGACGATGGCATTGCAACTTTCGGCCGTTAGCGGCAGTCGAGGATCGCGTGGGGCGCTCAGCGCGTCAGAAGCGGCGCGGGCAGGGCGAGCGGAATGCCGGCCTGACCCGCAACGGCTTCGGCCCAGCCGACAACCTGGGCAATCTCTTCGCCATAGGCGGCCGCGGCCGCAGCCAGATCGCGCTGGCGTTCGCCCTCGGCAAAAGACGCACCCGATTTGCTGTTCCGGCCGAGTGCCGGATGGCTGGCGGTCGCGCTGCGGTCCCCCGCGAGCCCCAGATGATCCATCGCCGCCGCGATCGCCGCGACGGGATCGCGCGTCAGCGCCTCGCTGTCGAGCGAGGCGATCCGGTCGGGCGCCCAATCGAGCAGCGCCGCGAAAGCCTGTTGCTGGGCAAGCCAGCCGACCGCCGCGACCTGCAGGTCCGATTGCCGGAAATAGTCGCGCGCCTCGAAGCCCAGTTGCACGAAGCCGTCGGCCAGATAGCCTTCGAGCAGCTCGCGGCACCACAGCCGGCACCACATGCCCTTGCGCGCGACGGAGAGAAGGAAGGCGCGCAGCGGTGCGTGGAGCAGGATCGCCCGCGCCGCGGGCCGCAGCATCAGCGCGCCGCGCGCGAGCGGGTTGAAAATGCTCGACGGTTTGACGACCACGGCCTCGCCGGCGGTAAAGCCCCGCCCCAGCATCGCCAGCGCATCGTCCATCACCCGCGCATGATCGCGCGGGTTCGCGCCGCGGCGGCGCCAGCCGACCATGTCGTTGAGCAGGACCGGTTCGGAGAGGCTGGCCGAAACGCCCGGCCGGTCCAGCGCCTGCGCCAGCATCGTCGACGCGCAATAGGCCGAATGAAACAGGAAATGCACCGGCGCCTGCGCGCCCGTTGCCGCGTCGCGGCAGTCCGTTCGCCGCAATATGGCCGGCGAGGCTTCCTCGCCGAGATGCAGGTCGGTCAGAAACGGAACGGCCGCCCGGGTCGTCCGGGCGACCCGGCGAAAGTGAAAGGTGTCGTGACCCGGATCATATCGATGCGCGAGCCATGCGGCGTCGTCGACGATGGCGGTCACGGTGGGCGCAGCGGTCATCAATCGACCTTGCCGAACGCCCCCGCCGATGGCAAGCATGGCCATGACCAGCTCTCCGCCCGCAGCGGCTATCGAAGCCAATCGTCTGGGCATTGCCGCCTTGCAGGCCGGCGATGCCGAGGCTGCAGCCAGGCATTTCACCGTCGCGGCCGCAGGCGACCCACGCTCGGGCGCCCTGCAACGCAATCTTGCCTCCGCCTGGCGTGCGCTGGGCGACGATGACCGTGAACTGGGGGCGCTCGACGCTGCGCTCGCGATCGATCGCCGCGACCTGATGGCATGGATCCGCAAGGGCGAGCGGCACGAAGCGAGGGGCGAGAAGGGGGCGGCGCTTGCGGCGTGGAGCGCGGCGATCGCGCTGGGCGGGCAGCTCCATCCCGTGCCGCCGCCGCTCGAGCAACTTCTGGCGCATGGCCAGGCTTTCGTCACGGGCGCGACCGATACGATGTACGCCGCGGCGTCGGACGCATTCGGCGCAATGCGCGGCAGCCTTTCGCAAGCCGAAGCGCGGCGCGGCGAAGCCTTTATCGCGAGTGCGCTCGGGCGGCGGCGCATCTATCGGAATGAATGCGCGGGCATCTATTATCCCTTTCTGCCCGCCGACGAATTTTTCGACCGCGATCATTTCCCGTGGCTGGCCGACATCGAGGCGCGAACGGACGCGATCCGGGCCGAATTGCAGGCGCTGCTCGACGATCCGGGCGAAGCGCTGCGCCCCTATGTACGTATGGAGGCGGGCACGCCCGATTCGATCTGGACCGACCTCGACAACCGCCTCGACTGGGGGGCGTGCTTCCTTTGGGAATATGGCGAGCCCAACCAGCCGGTGCTCGATCGCTGCCCCGCCACGGCGGCCGCGCTTGCTGCCATTCCGGGCGCGCGCATTCCGGGCCGCGCGCCGAGCGCCTTTTTCTCGATGCTGAAACCGCACACGCGCATTCCGCCACACACGGGCGTCACCAACACGCGCGCGATCGTCCACCTGCCGCTGATCGTTCCGCCGGGGTGCGGTTTCCGCGTCGGCGGCGAAACGCGCATGTGGGAGGAGGGCAAGGCCTTCGCGTTCGACGACACGATCGAGCATGAGGCGTGGAACGACGGCGACGATCTGCGTGCCGTTTTGATCTTCGACGTGTGGAACCCGCATTTGACCGGCGCCGAACGCGAGCTTTTGCAGCGCTATTTTTCGTCGGCCGATGCTTCGGGTTATGCCGTCCCGCGCTAGCGTCCGCGCCCGCCGTCGGCCCCGAAATTCAGCTTTGCGAAAGCCCGAATGCCAAATATGATGCGGCGCATGATGTCGCGGGCGAAGCCCGCGGTAGGAGGACTGTCATGAACCGGATTCTGCCTGCATTTTTCGCGGCGGCCTTGCTGGCCGCGCCGGCCGCCTTCGCCGCCGACGGGACGGCGGCCGCCGACCGCGCGCCGCCGTCGAAGCCGCCCTCGGCGATGACGCCGACCGAAATCAAGGCGTATAACGAGGGGCTGGCGCAGACCCATCCCTATTACATCAAATGCCGCAAGACGCTGGAGGTCGGTTCGCTCGTGAAGAAGAACCGCACCTGCTACACGAACGAAAAGTGGAAAGAAGTGATCGCCAACAGCAGCCAGAATGCGCGCGACACGACCGAAGCCTTCGTCAGTGGCGGGGGAAATTCGTCGAACTGAATGCTGCGGCGATGCGGTGAGGGAGATGACGATGCGTAAAGCCGTCTGTCTGGGGTTTCTGATCTGCCTGTCGGCAGCCCCCGTCGCCGCCAGCGAAACCGAAACCCCGCTAGCCCGCACGCCATCGGAAATGACGGGCGACGAGATCGATGCCCATAATCGGGGCCGGTCGGCGAACGATGCCGGCTATATTCGCTGCCGCCGGCTTGAACAGCCGGGGTCGCTCGTCAGGAAGCTGCGGGTTTGCAACACCAATTCCGAATGGAAGCGGGTTGCCGACAAGGGCAATCAGGACGCGCGCGATTCGATGGAAACGCTGGCCCGCGGCTGGAGCAACTCGCAAGAGCCGGCAGGGACGACGATGCCCGCCATTCGCCCGCAATAGAAGGGGCATGCGATGTTGACCATGATCATTGCGCTCGCGCTCGCCGCATCGGGCACGCCGACGACCGCCGCCGCGTTCGATCGCCGGCCGCCGCTCGACCGCCCCGCCTCGACGATGACGGGGACCGAGATCAAGGCCTATAACGTCGGGCTCGCACCGACGCATCCCGACTTCATCAAATGCCGCAAGATCGAGGAGGTCGGGTCGCTCGTGAAAAAAGCACGGGTCTGTCACACCAACGAGCAGTGGAAACAATTGTGGGCGCAGGGCAACCAGGATTCGCGCGACACGATGGATGCGATGTCGAGCAAGGCGGGCGACTGCCGCGCGACCGGCACCTGCTGAGCGGTCGATCGAGGTAAGAAAAAGGGCGGCATTTCTGCCGCCCTTTTTTGTTTACGCGGGCGTGAGCTTGAGCGCGCCGTCGCCTTCGTCGACCGCGATCGTCGAGCCGTCCCTGACCTCACCCTTCAGGATCAGGTCGGCGAGCGGGTCCTGCAGATATTTCTGCACCGCGCGCTTCAGCGGCC
>JALDYH010000304.1:0-3966 GCA_032154175.1 Sphingopyxis sp.
TCGCGTCAATCGTCGGTCTGGATGCCGGCGTTGTAGGTCCGCTGGAACGTCTGGATATCCAGCGGGCCGAGTTCGCCGACGCCGCGGGTTTCGACACGCGCGTCGCCAAGATCGACGATGCCGTTTTCACTCTTGTTCATGGTCTTACCTTTCTTCCATGTCGCGACTCGAAATTAAGTCGCACGAAGAAATGTACGCCAATTTATGTCTAATTGAACTTTATAGTTCATATATATTCCTAATATATTCCGAATATATTTAAAATATATGGAAAATGAAATTTCCCCCTGTTTCTGTTATCTATTTTCCCATATCGCATGAATTTCTGCTCGTTTTTGCCTCAACTCCAACGCAAATATACTGGCGACTGCATTAGAAATTTCGCCCGGCTGGATGAGAATCCAGCTAGACGACGTTTCCCATCTCTTCAGCTACCCGGCACGCCGGGGCGGGCGGCGAGAAAAGGCGACGGGACGACAACGAAGCAAAGCATCCGATGCGGAGTAGCGGCTTGCGCGGCGACCAAGCGATCCCAGGACTACGCGCGGAACCATGTTGTCCGCGGCCGACCACAGGACAACGCCGCCGTGCAGTCAGCGCGGCGTCCTCATCGAAGAACAGACGCGCCCTTGGCGAAGCCGCAGGCGGGGCGGCGTGCGTGCGCAGATGTGCTTAGCCGCCGCCCCGCCAAGATCAGTGAGCCCAAGAGCGCTGCGCGGCCAACCGTGCAAAGGTGCGACCTCTGGCGGCAGCCTGCCGCCGCCAGTGCGCGCTCATTTGAGGCTGCGCTCATTCTGATCCGGCTGCGCTACATTGTCCGCTCCGGCGGCGCTGCCAGCACAATAGCTCCCCCACGCCTCCATCAGTCTGACGCGCGCGCCCGGCTGGGCCGGCGTACCAAGATAGGTTGTCCGGCGATAGGCCGCCTGCACGGCGTCGGGTGTCTTGTGCGCCAGCGCCGCCTCCACCACGGCATCGGCAAAGTCTTCGTTCGCCGCCCAGTCGGTAAATGTGGAACGGAAACCATGGACATGGAACGGCACCTTCATGTCGCGCAGCACCTTTAGCAGCGTCATGTCGGACATCGGCTTTCCGGCCGCACCCGGAAAAACGACATCTGTATCGGGAAGCCGAAAGGCATTCGCTTTGGCCAGCACCGCGAGAGCCGCGTCGGACAGCGGAACCATATGCGCCTTGTCCCGCTTCATGTGGTCGGCCGGAATGATCCAGAGGCGCCCCTCGAAATCAAACTCCGCCCATGTCGCGAGCCGAACCTCCTGGCTGCGCACGCCGGTAAGGATGAGCAGTTCGAGCGCCAACCGTCCGAAAGCCGGCTTTCGCCGTAGCGCTGCGATGAAGTCGGGCAACGCGCTGTAAGGCATCGCCTTGCGATTCTCTCGCGATTTGACCTGACGGGGCAATCCGCGCCCGGCTTTCAGGCTGCCATTGCCCGATGGAGCTTCGGTGGAGCGCCAGCCTTTCGCGTGCGCATAATCGAGGACGACGCAAATCCGGTTGCGTACCTGACGCGCCGTTTCAGGAATCTCCTGCCAGATCGGCAACAGCACGTCGATAATCGCCGCCGCCGTGATTCGCCCGGTCGGAACGTCGCCCAATTTCGGAAAGGCGTGGCTCTCGAGAGCCGCGAGCCATTGGCGCGCATAGATGGCGCTTTTCCAGCCAGCCGCATTCTCTACATGATACTGGCGCGCGGCTTCGCGGAAAGTTACCTTGGCCGCGGCTTCATCTTTCCTCTCCGCTAGCACATCGCGGCGATCGATTTTGACCGCCTTGCGAAGTTCGTTGGCCTTTTGACGAGCCTCCAAGAGCGATAACAATTTGGCGCTGCCTAAGCCGATGTCATGACGCTTGCCGTCACGTTGCAGACGCAAAAGCCAATACGCTCCACCGCTTTTGTTTACTTTCAAAAATAGCCCGTCACCGTCTTGGTAGGTGCCAGGACGTGTCATAGCTGCCTTTATCGCGAAAGCTGTAAGCTTTTTCATAGGGTTACCCCAAATTTTTATCCCCACACTTGGGAGGCCGATTCTCGAAGGTCAAAAAATCTATCCCCACATTCTCCCCACACTTTTTGCCGACCTGCAGTGGAACGGAGTGGGATGCAGGGAGCCGACCTATGCGAGTATACGCTAGGTTTTCTGCCATTTCTAGGGAGTTTTGGGATACCCTCGGACCAGAGGGTGGTGGACAGGGCTGGATTCGAACCAGCGTACGGAAACCCGGGCAGATTTACAGTCTGCTGCCTTTAACCACTCGGCCACCTGTCCTTGGGGCCCGCTTTGGGAAGCGGTCCAATGGCGAAACGATGCTTGCCTGTCAATGCCAGTCATGGGAAAGGCGCGCCATCATGCGTCAATTTTCTCGTCATCGTCGTCCCGCCGGCCAAAACCAGCGTGGACAAGCCATTCGCTTCTGGGGCCGCCACGCCGTCCTCGCTGCGCTCGCCAACCCCGAACGCACCGTCAAGCGCATCTGGGGCACCCGCGAAGCGCTGGGCCAGCTCGACCTGCCGCCGGTGATTCCGATCTCCTACGCCGAGGTCACCGACCTTGCGCGACTCGTCGCGCGCGACGCCCCGCATCAGGGGCTGGTGGTCGAGGTCGACCCGCTCGAGAGCGTCTATCTCGGCGACCTGTTGCAGGAAGAAAGCGACGCGGACAGCAAGCGCCCCCTTATCGTCCTCGATCAGGTCACCGACCCGCACAATATCGGCGCGGTGCTGCGTTCGGCCGCGGCGTTCGATGCGGCCGCGATCATCACGCAGGACCGTCACAGCCCGCCCGAAAGCGGCGTGATCGCGCGCTCGGCGTCGGGTGCGCTCGAAACCGTGCCGTGGGTGCGCGTCGTCAACCTGTCGCGCGCGCTCGAGGAAATCGCCGAGGCGCAATATTGGCGCATCGGGCTGATGGGCGATACCGAAACGACGCTCGGTTCGACCCTCGATGGCAGCAAGGTCGCGCTGGTGCTCGGCTCCGAAGGCGACGGGATGCGCCACAATGTCATGGAACATTGCGACGTGCTGGCCAAACTGCCGATCTCGCCGCGAATGGAGAGCCTCAACATCTCGAACGCCGCGGCGATCGCGCTCTACGCGGTCGCGACGGCGAACCAGTAAGGCTTTAGTCCTCGGCGGCGATCCGCACGCGGAGGCCGTCGAGCGCATCGCTGAACGGGATCTGGCACGACAGGCGCGAATTGCCGTCGCGGTCGGTCGTCGAATCGAGCAGGTCGTTCTCGTCCTCGCTCATCGCGGGCATCGCGTCCTTCGCGCCTGCTTCGACATGGACGTGGCAGGTCGCGCACGAGCAGCAGCCGCCGCACAGCGCGAGCAGTTCGTCGAAGCCCGCGTCGCGGATATTCTCCATCACCGTCAGGCTGGTGTCGCCTTCGATTTCATGTTCGGTCCCGTCACGCGTCACGACAATCAGCTTGGCCATGCTAGTCCCCATATCTTCTGTGTTGCTGGCGCTATGTCGCGCGTTGCTTGTCAAATCAAGCGTTGCTAGTGATGGGTGAAGGAACAAAAGGAGAATATGCGATGGGCCTCAGCCAGCAGCAGCTGAACGCGGGAATCGATGCGCTTGCGGCGCGGGATTCCAGTTTCGCGCGCGCACTCGGCAACGCCGGCTATCCCGAACCGCGCATCCGTGCGCCCGGCTACACCACGCTGCTACGCACGATCGTCGGTCAGCAGGTGAGCGTCGCCGCCGCCAACTCGATCTGGAACAAGCTCGAGGCGCAGTTCGGCGAAGGCTGTCCCGCCGAGACCGTGGCCGCCGCCGACTTCGACACGCTGCGCGCCTGCGGCCTTTCCGGCCAGAAACAGGGCTATGCGAAAAGCCTCGCGCAACTGATCCTCGACGGCGAGCTGAAATTCGACGCCCTCCCCGCCGACGACGAGGAAGCGATCGCACTGCTCACCAAGGTCAAGGGCATCGGCCGCTG
>JALDYH010000305.1:0-3965 GCA_032154175.1 Sphingopyxis sp.
GCCGCGATCGGCCTGCCGCTCGATCCGAACCAGCATCAGGCGATGCTCGAAATCCCGAGCGACAAGACGCCGGGCACGATCGTGCAGGAAATGCAGGCGGGCTATATGCTGAAAGACCGGCTGCTGCGCCCCGCGATGGTGGGCGTGGCAAAGGCAGGCTAAACGCCGCGACGATATTGCAGACAAAAAGAAACCCCGGTGAAAGCCGGGGTTTCTTTTTGTCCATCATCCGCCGGTCAGGCCGCCTTGCGCAGCTTCGCGAGTTTCTTCAGCACCATTTCGCGCTTCAGCCGCGACAGATGGTCGATGAAGAGAATGCCTTCCAGATGGTCGTGCTCGTGCTGGATGCACGTCGCCATCAGCCCGGTCATGCGCTCCTGATGGTGCTTGCCGTCTTCGTCCTGCCAGTCGACGGTGACCTCGGCGGGGCGCGTCACTTCGGCATATTGCTCGGGAACCGAGAGGCAGCCTTCGGAATAGACGCTATGCTCTTCGCTCTCATCCGAAAAGACGGGGTTGATGAAGACGCGCGGCTCGCGGATGACCTTCTTGCCCTCTTCGTCGTCGGGATCGGGCTCCTGCAGGTCGATGACCAGGATGCGCTTCGGCACCGCGACCTGGATCGCCGCAAGCCCGATACCGGGCGCGTCGTACATCGTCTCGAACATGTCGGCGACCAGCGTCTTGAGCTTGGCGTCGAAAGTCTCGACGGGCTTCGAAATGACGCGCAGCCGGGGATCCGGGGTCTCTATGATGGGTAGGATGGCCATGGGCGTCAGGTATGGTCGGAGGGACGCTCGGTCAAGACCTCAGGCAAAATCAGCTATTGGCGCCGCAAGCGGCCATATGCAGCTTTCCCGTTATCAGGTCGAACGAGCCATAGGCGATGCGATATTCGCGGTCATCGGTGGCAAGAAGATCGGAAGGATAGTCCGAAAGGCTCGTTCTACCTTCTCCGAATTCTTCAAAATTCGCCTCGTGAAGATGGATTTCGATCTGGGACCTGTCGTAACCGCTTGGACGCGGCTCTCGTCCCTCTTTCATGGCAACCGCTACCTCCTCCCCGAAATATTGAGGATGGTAGAGATAGCGCCTCTCCCAATCATCGATTCGCCCGATGCAAGGCAGCTTCTCCAAGGCCGCCTCGACCCGATCCATTTCCTGTTCGGTAGGCTTCACCTCCCTCGCCACACAAGCCGCGAGAAGGAGCAACAAGACCGGCGCGAACCGGATCATCCCACCGGCCGCCGCGCCCTGAGCGCCTGCGCCAGCGTCCCCTCGTCGAGATAATCGAGCTCGCCCCCCACCGGCAAGCCATGCGCGAGCTGCGTCAGCCGCACCGGATAGCCCTCGAGCCGCTCGGCGAGATAATGGGCGGTCGTCTGCCCCTCCAGCGTCGCGTTCATCGCAAGCACAACCTCGTCGATCCCGCCCGCGGCGACGCGCGCTACGAGGGCGTCGATGCTGAGGTCTTGCGGGCGTACGCCCTCCAGCGCCGACAGCCGCCCGCCGAGCACATGATATTTGCCGGGGAAGAGCCGCGACTTGTCGAGCGCCCAGAGGTCCGACACTTCCTCGACAACGCACAGGCTGCGCGCATCGCGGCGCGGGTCGGCGCAGATCGCGCACGGGTCCCGCGTGTCGACATTGCCGCAAATGCCGCAGGTGACGAGCCGTTCGGAAACCGTCTGCAGTGCCGCCAGCAAGGGCACGAATGCGCTCTCGCGCTTCTTCATCAGGTGCAGCACGGCACGCCGCGCCGAACGCGGGCCGAGCCCCGGCAGGCGGGCGAGTTGCTGGACGAGTGCTTCAATCTCTTGCGATGCCATGACGGATGGTCTTAAGCGGCGCGCGAGAAATGACAATGCGCATCGCCTTCATGGGAACGCCGCCCTTTGCGGTGCCGACGCTCGCCGCGCTGCACGCGGCGGGGCACCGGATCGTGGCCGTCTATAGCCAGCCGCCGCGCCCCGCGCAGCGCGGCAAGAAATTGCAGAAAAGCCCGGTGCACGTCTGGGCCGAGGAGCACGGCTTGCCCGTCCGCACGCCGAAAAGCCTGAAGGGTGAGGAAGCGCAGGCCGAATTCGCGGCGCTCGATCTCGATGTCGCGGTGGTCGCCGCCTATGGCCTGATCCTGCCGCAAGCGATCCTCGACGCGCCGCGCGAGGGATGCCTCAACGTCCATGGCTCGATCCTGCCGCGCTGGCGCGGCGCGGCGCCGGTGCAACGCGCGATCCTTGCGGGCGATACCGCCACCGGTGTGACGATCATGCAGATGGATGCGGGGCTCGACACCGGCGCCATGCGGCTGATCGAGACGACGCCCGTTGCCGGCAAAACCGCCGGAATGCTGACCCACGAACTTGCCGAAATGGGCGCGCTGATGATGGTGAAGGCGCTGAGCGATCTTCATGCCTTCATGCCCGAGCCGCAGCCCGAAGAGGGCGTCACTTACGCCGCGAAGATCGACAAGAGCGAAGCCCGGCTCGATTTCCTGACCAGCGCGGTGCAGGTCGAGCGACAGGTACGCGCGTTCAACCCGATGCCCGGCGCCTTCTTCGAGCTCGACGGCGAGCGTTACAAGATTTTGGCGGCCGGGGTCGTGCATCCGTCGGACACCGTCGCGGGCGCCACGCCCGGTGTCACGCTCGACGACAGCCTCACCATCGCCTGCAACCCCGGCGCGGTTCGCGCGACGCGCGTCCAGCGCGCCGGCAAGCCCGCGATGGACGCAGGCGAGTTGCTCCGCGGGCGGGCGATCCCGGCGGGCACGCGGCTCGCATGACCCGCTTCGCCCTCACCATCGAATATGATGGCCGCCCCTTCATGGGCTGGCAGCGGCAGGCGCACGGGCCGAGCGTGCAGCAGGCGATCGAGGAAGCGATCCACCGCTTCACCGCCGAGATGGTGCAGGTGTTCAGCGCCGGCCGCACTGACGCCGGCGTCCACGCCATTGCGATGCGCGCGCATGTCGACATCGAAAAACCGCTGACCCCGTTCAAGCTGACCGAGGCGCTGAATGCGCAGCTGCGCCCCGCGCCGATCGCCATCGTGGGGTGCGAGATCGTCCCCGACGACTGGCACGCCCGCTTCGCCTGTATCGGACGCAGCTACGAGTATCGCATCGTCAACCGGCGCGCGCCGCTGACCTGGGACAAGGGATTGTCCTGGCAGGTCGCCCGGCCGCTCGATGCCGGCGCGATGCACGCCGCGGCGCAGCAACTGATCGGGCTCCACGATTTCACGACCTTCCGCTCGGCGCATTGCCAGTCGCAAAGCCCGGTGAAAACGCTGGATAAGCTGTCGGTCAGCCGCCACGGTGACGAGCTGATCGTCGAAGCTGCAGCGCGCAGCTTCCTCCACCATCAGGTGCGTTCGATGGTCGGCTGCCTCGCACTGGTCGGTTATGGCAAATGGTCGGCGCGCGATCTGAAGGCGGCGCTGGAGGCGGCCGACCGCAACGCGCTGGGGCTGAATGCCCCGCCCGACGGGCTGTATTTCGTCAGCGCGACTTACCCGTAGGATACCCCACTCTTCGTCACCCGGACTTGATCCGGGGTCCACGACTTCAGCGCCGCGATGGATGCCGGATCAAGTCCGGCATGACGAAAGAAAATTGGCGGACAACGAAGCGACCAACGAAAAAGGGCGGCCCTACCAGACCGCCCTTTCTTTCATCGCTGTGGACGCGATTACACTTTTTCGGCGTAATAAAGCGGCGCATGCTCGTTGAGGATCTGGAGGATCTTCGCCTGCGCCGTCTTTTCGTCGCTTTCTTCCATCGCGCCGAGTTCGCGCGCGAGGCGGCTCGATGCCGCTTCGAAGATCTGGCGCTCCGAATAGCTCTGTTCGGGCTGGTCGTCGGCGCGGAACAGGTCGCGGGTCACTTCGGCGATCGACACGAGGTCGCCCGAATTGATCTTCGCTTCATATTCCTGCGCGCGGCGCGACCACATGGTGCGCTT
>JALDYH010000306.1:0-3936 GCA_032154175.1 Sphingopyxis sp.
AAAGGGGGTCCCTCTTCGACGCCGATAGGGGGTCCCTTTTGAACGCCGTTTGACACTCTGACTTTGGCGTACGAGCCAGAGGTGGTGCGGAAAGACTGTTCATTCGCGCCAGATGCCGAATTCAAGGTCTCTGTTTTTGTCGGTCGTGTCCGCATAAAGGTGGTCACTGCAAAATTTGATGACGAGGTTGCGGACAAACTATTCTTTCCGGCGTGGAGCGTCGCTGAGAGCTACCTTGCGACCGTCGGGTTTATAAGAGCGATTCCCTATACCGTGTCGATGGAGAGGCTCGTAGAACCAAATGGAAAGGTGAGACAATTTGCGCTTGGGGATCGCTCATTGGCCGCCCGCCATGATTTTTCCGATGACGAACTTGAGCGGCTGACAGACGCTGTAATTCCCAGCCTATCGACCTCGCTTGCGATTTCAGATCTTCTGATGACCCTTGGAAAGCTGGATTACTCGCCGATTGCGTGCGGACGCGTCGCGGACAGCATTGCGAGACTACTCGCCCCCAACGAGAGCCGCAGCAAACAATGGGAGGCATTGCGAACCGCGCTTCGCGTCGACGAGCCATTTGTAAGGTCGCTGTCCGAAGTTTCGAAAGCGTCTCGGCACGGCGATCGCGTCGAGATCCCGGCCGCAGTCAACAACCAGACAGCCCACCGCGCGTGGGCACTGCTTGGTCGATATCTCCGGTATGTACTGGACGGCCCCCTTGATCCCGTCCGCTATCCCATCATCGAAGGGTAAGCGTTCCGTCGCGCGCAACTATCAGAGAAAACCCACTGATTCGGCAAAAAATCCAATCCAGCTCTGGCGATTATCTGGTGCTTATCCAAAGAGGGAGCAACTTGCTCAACCTCTATGCAATCCGGCTAAGCCATTGAAATAATGGCAGGGGCAGTAGGACTCGAACCTACGACCCTCGGTTTTGGAGACCGATGCTCTACCAACTGAGCTATACCCCTAGGCCGGAGTGCGCCACTAGCCGGATTGAAGAGGCGGGGCAAGAGGGATGACTGGTTGCACGCGCGCGCGCGGCTGATATGCGCAATTTCGCATGGCCGTCACTCCATCATCCTCAGCAACGCAGAATTATCTCGGCGGCATCGCGCTGCGGCTGACCGCGATGGCCAGCCTGTCGCTGATGTTCGTGCTGGTGAAACTGATAGCGGAATCGGGTGTCCACATCCTCGAAAGCCTGTTCTGGCGTCAGGCGCTCGTCATCCCTCTCGTTTTTGCGTGGGCGTGCACGCACGGCGGTGCGGGGTCGCTGAGAACGGAGCGTATCGGCGCGCATGCGCGGCGCGCCACGATGGGCCTTATCGGCATGGCGTGCAATTTCGGCGGCATGATCTTCCTGCCGATGGCCGAAGCGACGACGATCAATCTTTCGGTTCCGATCTTTGCGGTTATCTTCGCCGCGCTGCTGCTCGGCGAAGCAACCGGATGGCAACGGTGGAGCGCGGTCATTATCGGTTTCGTCGGCGTGCTCGTGGTGTTGAATCCGGCGGCCAATTTCGTCGGCGGCTTCGGCGGCGATCATGGCATTGGCACGATGATAGCGCTTGGCGGTGCGATCATGACCGCGCTGATCACGATCGCGATCCGCGACCTCGGCCGAACCGAAAACGCAACGACGATCGTCTTCTGGTTCAGCCTGCTCTCCATGCTTCCGCTCGGGATCGCGCTGCCGTTCGTTTTCACCCCGCACGACAGCTATCAGTGGCTGCTCCTGCTCGGCCTCGGGATTTCGGGAGCCGTGGTGCAGATGTGTCTCACCGGCGCGCTGCGGCTGGCCCCCGTCGCGGTCGTCATCCCGATGGACTATTCGGCCCTGCTATGGTCGATCGCGTGCGGCTGGTGGTTCTTCGGCACCTTGCCCGCCGAAACAACGTGGATCGGCGCGCCGTTGATTATCGCGAGCGGGCTGTTCATCGCGTGGCGCGAGCATCGCCTTCACATCGAGCGCACAAAGGATATCACCGCATGACGCGTCCCATCCTGTATCATTGTCCCGACGCCCGTTCGCTGCGCTGCCTGTGGGCGGTCGAGGAAGCGGGAATCGACATCGACCTGCGCCTGCTGAAATTTCCGCCGCGCGCGTTCGAACCCGACTATCGTGCGGTGAACCCGCTGATGACCATTCCCGGCTGGGTCGAGGAGGGGCGACTGATGACCGAATCCGCCGCGATTTGCGAACGCATCGCCGAGGGTACGCCGCTCGCGGTAGGCCGTGACGAGGCCGACTATTGGGATGCACGTAACTGGCTGCACCGCAGCGAGGCAACGCTGACCTTCCCGCTGGCGATCATGATCCGCTATACCCGCGTCGAGCCAGAAGACCGGCGGCTCGCGCAAGCGGTTGCGGATTACAAGGCCTTCTTCGGCGGCCGCGCGAAGAGCATCGAGACGGCACTGGCAGACGGGCGCGAGTGGCTGGTCGCGGATCGCTTCACCATTGCCGACATCGCGGTCGGCTATGCCGCCTTCCTCGCGACGACGCTAGGCGCCGACGATGCGCTGGGCGAGGCGACGAAGGCGTGGCTCGATCGCTGCATGGCGCGCGAAGGGTTCCAGCGTGCGCGGCAGCGGCAGAAGCCCGCCGCATGACGAAAAGGGCTCCACCTTTCGGTGAAGCCCTCCGTGCCCCCCGTGCATGGCAATGCCAACGAGGAAAACGCATCGGCCTTTCGGGGTGTAGGTCGCGTGAAAGGCCGACTGTGGGGCGAATTTATGATGCACCCGCCCCATTGGCTTTCACATTTTCACGGTGAAGTGCCCAAGGTCCTGACCCTAAAGGTTGTCCGGTCGCGCGCGACGCCATCGCAACCCGACCATCAAAACGAAGGGCCAGAATATCGTGTTGAGGATGTCGAACGCACTGTCCGGCATCCGCCACGCACCGTGCGCAATACGGTCGGCGATTTCTTTCGCGATCGCCGCCGCCAGGACGAACAGAAACGGCGTCCATGTCGCAAGCGAACGCCGGGTCGCGACCCGGGCAAGAAACAGGATGACCATGCCGCCGTGCACATGCAGCAGGCTGTCCGAGGCCCCCGTACTCATGCCGAGAGCTGCGCTCAACGGGCGGTAGAAGTCGACGAGATATTCCATCGGCACGCGCTAAAGCACCCGACAAATGAACCTGTCGTTACCGAACGCAGCCCGTTCGCGATGAAGGGTACGCATGTGAAGCGGGCGGTTAGTTCACCATCCGCTCATACCCCGCCCAATAGGGCGCGCGGAGGTCCTTTCGCAGGATCTTGCCGCTCGCGTTACGGGGCAGCGCCTCGATCACATCGACGCTGCGCGGGGCTTTAAAGGCGGCGATGCGGTCGCGCGCCCAAGCGATGATGTCGGCTTCCTCGACGCTCGCGCCGGGTTTGGGCACGACGACCGCCTTCACCGTCTCGCCCCATTTCGGATCAGGAATGCCGATCACCGCGACCTCCTGCACCGCAGGATGACCGAAGATCGCGCTTTCGACTTCGGCCGGATAGACATTCTCGCCGCCAGTGATGATCATGTCCTTCATCCGGTCGTGGATGAAAAGATAGCCGTCCTCGTCGAGATAGCCGGCGTCGCCGGTGCGGATCCAGCCGTCGTCGGTCATCGTGTTCGCGGTCGCATCGGGCAGGTTCCAATACCCCAGCATATTATTCGACGAGCGGGTCACGACCTCGCCCACCTCGCCGGTTGCGACCGATTGGCCATCGGGTCCGAGGATGACTATTTCGACCCCGGGAAGCGCCTTGCCCGCCGAACGCATCCGCGCATTGCCTGCGGGATCATGATCCTCGGGCGGCAGCATCGATATGGTGCCGGTCGTCTCGGTCATGCCATAGGCCTGGATGAAATCGGCACCGAACATCCGTATGCACTGGCGCAGCAGTTCGAGCGGGATCGGCGCGGCGCCGTAGAGGATATATT
>JALDYH010000307.1:0-3928 GCA_032154175.1 Sphingopyxis sp.
GGCCATAGAAGGCGGGGCAGCCCTCGATATCGTCGGTCCGGATTTCGGTCGCGGGGGCGCCCTCGCCGGTGATCGTCGGGACGTCGAGCGGCTTCAGCGTGCCGAGCCCGGCGGCAGCAAGATCGCGCGCGATCCCGCGCACGCCCATGCAGTCCTGCCGGTTCGGGGTGATCGAAATGTCGATCACCGGATCGCCCCCGCCGCTGTAGTCGGCGAAGGGCGTTCCGACCGGCGCGTCGGCGGGAAGCTCGATGATTCCGTCATGATCGTCGCCAAGCTCGAGCTCGCGCGTCGAACACATCATGCCGTTCGATTCGACCCCGCGCACGGCTGCAACCTTCAGCTCCATGCCGTTTGCGGGCACGACCGCGCCGGGCAGGCCGAGCACGCCGACCAGGCCGGCGCGGGCATTGGGTGCGCCGCAGACGACGGTGAGCGGCGCGCCGCCGTCACCGGCATCGACGGTCAGCACCTGCAGCTTGTCGGCTTGCGGGTGACGTTCGGCGGTCAGCACCTTGGCGACGCGGAAGCCCGCGAGCTTCTCGGCCGGGTTCTCGACGCCCTCGACCTCATGGCCGATGCGGTTGAGCGCGGCGACAACGTCTTCGACGGTCGCTTGGGTATCGAGATGCTCCTTAAGCCAGTCGAGGGTGATCTTCATGCCGAAATTCCCCCGCTGAGCGTCGGGACCGACAGCGCGCCGAACCCATAGTGCGACAGCCACCGGAGGTCGCCGTCGAAGAAGGCACGGAGGTCATCCATGCCATATTTCAGCATCGCGAGCCGGTCGACGCCGACCCCGAAGGCGAAGCCCTGCCACTCGTCGGGGTCGAGCCCGCAATTGGCGATGACGCGGCGATTGACCATACCGCTGCCGAGGAGTTCCATCCAGGCATGACCTTCGTCGTCGCCATTGCCGCCGACGATGCGCCGTCCCTTTTCCTGTTTATAGCCGACATCGACCTCGGCCGAGGGTTCGGTGAAGGGAAAATAGGAAGGGCGCAGGCGGAGCACGATATCGTCGCGCTCGAAATAGGCCTTGAGAAAGGTTTCGAGCGTCCATTTGAGGTGGCCCATATGGATGCCGCGGTCGATCACGAGGCCTTCGACCTGATGGAACATCGGCGTATGCGTCGCATCGCTGTCGCTGCGATAGACGCGGCCCGGCGCGATGATGCGGATCGGCGGCTCCTCGCTCATCATCGTGCGGATCTGCACCGGCGAGGTGTGCGTGCGCAGCAGCATCGCGCGGCCGTCGGCATCGTTCATCTGCGACGGGAAATAGAAAGTGTCGTGCATCGCGCGCGCGGGGTGCGTTTCGGGAATGTTGAGCGCGGTGAAGTTGCGCCAGTCGTCCTCGATCTCGGGACCGGTCGCGACGGCAAAGCCCATGTCGGCGAAGATCTCGGCGAGTTCGTCCATCACCTGGCTGACCGGATGGACGCTGCCCCGCGGGGCCGCGTCGGCGGGCAGCGACATGTCGATCGCTTCGGCGGCGAGTTTGATGTCAAGCGCCGCGGCGTCGAGCGCCGCCTTGCGCGCGCCCAGCGCCGCGGTCACCGCTTCGCGCAGGCCGTGGATCGCGGGACCTTGCGCCTGCCGTTCGTCGGGGGTCATGCCGCCCAGCGTCTTCAGCAGCGCGGTGATGGTGCCCGCCTTGCCGAGCGCGGCGACGCGGAGCGCCTCAAGCGCGCCTGCATCGCCCGCCGCCTCAATGTCGCCCATCAGCCGGGTCTGAATGGCCTCGATATCGCTCATCGTCGTTCGTCCTGTTCCGGCGGCGCTGTCGCTGCCGGCCTGCATTTTTTCGATTCCGTGGATACGGCGGCTGCCCGCGCGTCCGTCGCCTGCCGCTTGCACCGAACGCGCGGCGCGGGTCAAGTCAATTGGCGGGAAACGGGGCTATCCCGCAGGCTTGTGCAACCCCTGCACCGCGGCCCCGGCGGCCGCCGCGCGCGCAAAGGCGGCTGCGCCCAGAATCGGTTTCGGCCGTGCGGCATAGTCGCGCGGACTCATCCCCATGAAACGCTGGAAGTCGCGGGTGAACTGCGCCTGGTCATAATAATGATGATCCATCGTATCGATCCACGCCATCGACGGGTCGAGCATGAACCGTGCGAGCGAGCGCAGGAAGCGCTGACGCAGCAACAGCAATTTGGGCGAAAAGCCGAAGGCGCGGTAACTCAGGCGCTCGATCGAGCGTTCGGAAAGCGACAGTTTCGCCGAAAGATCGGCCACACTCGTCACCTCGTCGTCGACCAGCGCCCGATGCGCGGCGAGGATCGCCGGATCGTCGGGCGGCGCATCGGCGAGGAGGGCGCAGACGTGCGCGTCGATCAGTGCCGCCGCGGCGTCGACGTCATTCACCTGCCGCAAAGCCTGGAGCAACGGCGCGAAAGGGGCAAAGGCCGGGTGGGCGCTGCCGTCGGTCAGGCGGTCGGCAAGATCTTCGGCAGACAAGGGAATGAATTTCGCCCAGCCCATCGGCAGGATACCGATACCCCAGGCGCGCATATTGCCCGTCGCGAAATAGGTCGCCGTGCTCGTCGGACCGGTGGCGATGAAGTGCGGCGTCTCGGCCACCGCGTTGCCGCCGATTGCCGCGCGCGGCGGGTCACCCTCGACAAATCGGAGGTTCGCCCATTCCGGATGCAGGTAATCCTCGACCCGGCCGCCATCGGGTACTGCCACTTCGCTTAGATAGATGGTGCTGACATAGGGCCGCAGGGCGGACGACAGGGGAAAGAAGCGCGTCGTTATGCGCGCGCCGGTCATAGGGTGACGAGATGCGTCGCTTTGCGGCATGCTGTCTCGTTTTAGCGCGCAAAACGCATGAAAAACAATGTCCGACCGCCATTCCGTGTCGGGTTCTTACAATTTTATGCGCGCAGGCTGCGTCATAGTTGCGGGGTCCGCCCGCGAAGGGAGGCGTGTGAGGAGAATCGTGACGTAGCGCCAAATGTGGGGTTTTGGTGAGGACCTGAAATAAACGACTGATTTTCCGAGCTTCGTCCCGGCCGGCAGCTTTCTGCGACCCACGGCTTTTCGGAACGGGCGGGGGGGGGCGATGGTTTCTGTTGAAACCATTGTCGAGGCGGTGCGGAGCGAGAGCTTCGCGCCGCCTCTTCCATCCGGGAGGGCCGATGCCGGCATTGGGGTGGCGAGCTGCCATCCCCCACCTTCGTCATTCCCGCGAAAGCCGCAAGAAAAAGGGCGGCCCCGCCGGGACCGCCCTTATTCCGTTCGCTCTGGCTGAAAGCGTCAGGCTGCCTTGGGCAGCGCCGCTTTTGCCTGTGCGATGATCGTCGTGAAGACTGTGCCTTCGTTCATCGCGAGGTCGGCCATGACCTTGCGGTCGAGTTCGATCCCGGCCAGCTTCACGCCGTGCATGAACTGCGAATAGGTCAGGCCTTCGGCGCGAACCGCGGCGTTGATGCGCTGAATCCACAGGCCGCGGAAATTGCGCTTCTTAACCTTGCGGTCGCGATAGGCATATTGGCCGGCCTTTTCGACCGCCTGCTTGGCGATGCGAATGGTGTTCTTGCGACGGCCGTAAAAGCCCTTCGCCTGTTCCAATACGCGTTTGTGCTTGGCGCGCGTGGTGACGCCGCGTTTGATGCGTGACATGCCTTAGCGCTCCTTACTTCAGGCCATAGGGCGCCCAGAGGCGCACGTGGGCCACATCCGAATCGCTCAGCACGCTGGTGCCGCGGTTGGTGCGGATATATTTTGCATTGTGGTTGATCAGGCGGTGGCGCTTGCCGGCAACGCCGTGCTTCACCTTGCCCGAGGCGGTGAATTTGAAGCGTTTCTTCACACCGCTCTTGGTCTTCATTTTGGGCATTTTGGTCTCCTTTTGAAGTCCGTTTGCGTATCGGCCTGGCAGCCCTTTCAGCCAGCCGACACAATCGGAAGCGGGGCGCTTAGG
>JALDYH010000308.1:0-3911 GCA_032154175.1 Sphingopyxis sp.
GTCGGTCACCGGCGGCAATGTGAATCTCGAACCGCCGATCTCGACCCAGGCCGACGTCAGCTTCGAATATTATACGGGCAAGAGCTCGCTGATTTCGGGCGCGGTCTTCTACAAGGATGTGAAGAATTTCATCGCGAGCTTCGTGACCACCGGCGTCGATCTCAACCTCGACGATCAGGGCCGCGAACTGACTTTCTCGCGCCCGGAAAATCTCGCGAGCGCGAAGATCAAGGGGTTCGAAATCGGCATCCAGCAGTTTATGGACTTCCTGCCGTCGCCGCTCGACGGCTTCGGCGTGATCGCGAACTACACCTATTCGGACTCCGAGGATAACGCCGGCTTCCCGCTCGTCGCGGTGTCGAAGAACAGCTACAACCTCGTCGGCCTGTACGAAAAAGGCCCTTTCTCGGCACGCCTCGCCTATAATTACCGCGACGAGGCGGTATTCGAATTTTCCGAAGGGCGGCCGAGCTTCGTCGGCTCGCGCTCGCAGCTCGACGCGCAGGTCGGGGTCGACATCACCAAGAATATCGCGCTGTCGCTGCAGGCGCAGAATCTGATGCCGAAGAAATCGGCGACGAGCGAGTATAGCAATTTCAACACCACCGCGCTCAACAGCTATGCCTTGTCCGAGCGGCGCTTCTCGGTTGGCGTGCGCGCGAAGTTCTGAACGAAGTCCCCGGCATGGCGGCGCCCCCCGTTCTTTCCTGGTCGCGCGTCGCCATGCCAAACGGAGCCATCCAAAGGGGACCGCAGGGAGTGATACGGGTTATGATTTCGGGTAATCGGCGTGCGCGCCTCGTTTCGGTTCTGGCGCTCGGCGCGGCACTCACTCTCCCGGTTCAGGCGCAGCCGGCGAAATTACCCAAAATCCTTTCCGACCCGGCGACGGTGGCGGCGAACCCGCTGCCCGATTTCAGCTATGCCGGCTATGGCTTCGGCCTCGCGCCGATCCCCGTCGACACGGGCACCGTCATCGACGTGACAGCGCATGGCGCGATCCCCGACGACGGGCTCGACGATACCAAGGCGGTGCTCCGCGCGCTCGCCGCCGCGAACGCGGTCAAAGGCAAGGTGACGCTGCGCTTTCCCAAGGGGCGCACCCAGATCACCGAAGTGCTGCGCATCGCGCGCAGCGACATCGTCCTCGACGGCGCGGGCAATGGCCCCGGCGGCAGCGAGCTCTGGTTCCCGCGCCCGCTGAAGCTCATCGACCAGAGTCACGATTATGACGAGCTGCGCGCATATCTGGTTCGTGAAAAGAAGCAGCAGGTCGAGCCCGAGCATAATATCGACTATCTGTTCACCGAATATAGCTGGGCCGGCGGGATGATCCTCGTTGCGCCCACGGGCAGCCGGCCGGTCTCCTACGATGGCAGCAAGGACGTCCGCGACCCGGTGCTCGCGAACGGGGTTTCGGGCAAGCAGTTCGGTCGCACGCTGACGGTCGACAATGCGGCAAAGCTCAAGGTCGGCGATGTCGTGCAACTGCAATGGTTTTCGGTCGACGGACCGAAAAGCCGGATCCTGAAGTCGCTCTATGGCGACACCGACCTGCCGATCGGCTCGCATCACTGGACTTCACCCGATCGCCCGGTGGTCGTACAGGCGACGCGCGTCGCGGCGGTACGCGGCAAGACGGTGACGCTCGGCGACCCGCTGCTCCACGATATCCGCGCCGACCAGCCCGCCGTCGTTGCCGACTGGAAGCATCTCTCGAACGTCGGCATCCAGAATCTGCGGCTGCAGTTCCCCGAGGCGCCGGCGTTCGGCCATCATCTCGAGCAGGGCTATAACGGCATCTACATGACCGGCGTGTTCGACGGCTGGGTGAAGGGGCTGACGATCGACCGGTCGGACAGCGGCATCCTCACCGACAATGCCGCGAGCCTGACGATCGCCGATATCACCACCACGGGCGATCGCCGCGCGCATTATTCGGTGCATGTCGGCGCGGTGCACAATGTGCTCGTCAAGGATCTGAAGGTCAGAAATCCGGTCGTCCATCCGGTGAGCATCAACACGCGCTCGACGCGTTCGGTGTTCCTGCGCCCGGTCGTCGACGCGCAAGCGATCATCGACCAGCACAGCGGGTCGAACCACCAGAATCTGTTCGACGCGATCGAGATGCATATCGACCCGAAGCTGGTGAAGGGCGCCTGGCAATATCAGCTCTGGGTTGGCGGCGGCGCGCCCTACTGGAAACCGGGGCACGGGCTCTACAACACGCTGTGGAATGCAAGGCTCGTGATGCCCGAGAGCGTGCCCGCCGATGCGACGGTCGCGATAACGAGCGGGCTCGAAGGCCCCGGCGAGCGGATCGTCGGATTGCACGCGAACCGCAAGATCACGGTGAGCTATAACCCGGCGCCCTATATCGAGGGGACCGGGCAGGCGACCGACGCCGCGCCGTCGCTCTACGAATATCAGCTCGCGCGCCGGCGGCGCTGAGCCTTCAGCGCCCCGGCGGCGGGGCGACCGACTGCCGCTCGACGAAGGTCGAGGCGAGCACATTGCTGTCCCCGTCGCCGCCCTTCGTGCCCGGACTCAGGAAATCGGGGACGAGCGTCTGCGCGGCGCGAATACCCATCGCGTGGATCGGCCAGCGCACGGTGCTCAGCGCGGGCCAGATATGCGTCGCGGTCGGGCTGTCGTCGAAACCGATAATGGACAGTTCGTCCGGAACCTTCACGCCCTTGCCGTGCGCGACGCTCATCACGCCCGCGGCCATTTCGTCGTTCGAACAGAAGACCGCCGTCGGCGGTCCGGACAGCGAGAGCAGCGCCTCGCCCGCCTCGATGCCCGCGGTGTAGCGATAGTTGCCGGGCGCATAGAGCTCGGCGGGAAGATCGAGCCCCGCCTCGGCGAGCGCTTCGCGGAAACCCTCTTCGCGCTCGGCGGCCGAGCGGAAACCGACGGGGCCGCGCACGAAACCGATGCGCCGATGGCCGAGCGCGATCAGCGTGCGCACGGCTTCGCCGACAACTTCGCGGTCGTTCGACGAAATGCAATGTTTCGCATCGTCGAGCGGCGCCGAGCCGACGCGGACATAGCGCACGCCCAGATCCTCGCAGAGTGCGGCGAGGTCGTCATTCTCCGAAATCGGGGGGAGCAGCATCGCGCCGATCGGTCGCTGTTTCTCGAGAAAGGTGCGGACATCGTCGAGCATCTTGTCCGATCCGCGGTCGACCGGGCGGACGAGCAGCGCGAGGTCGCTGTCCTTGATCGCGTCGAGCACGCCGCGCTGGAAGTTGAGCACCGTCTGTGCATTGGGATTGTCGTGGAGCAGCGCGATCAGGAAGTTGCGGCGAAAGGCGAGCGCGCGCGCCTGCGGATTGGGAACGAAGCCGAGCTGTTCGATCGCCTTTTCGACCGCCGCGCGCGTCTTGTCGGTCAGGAATTCGGACCGGTTGATCACCCGGCTCACGGTTTTTTTCGAAACCCCCGCAAGCGCCGCGACGTCGTTGATCGTCGGCTGCTTGCCCCCCGGCCCCTTGGTTTGTGCCGTCATATTCTGTCTTTCCCCTGCAAACCTCTGGCCAGGCTCGCGCTTTCCATGCTGATGGGCGCTCGGGACCGTAAAATCAACCGCCCGGCGGGCACGTCAACGCCTCTTGACACCGGTTACCATCAAATCTAGCAAGGCGGCAAGCCAGAAATATCGAGCGAGGATGCGATCCCATGTTTTCCAAGACCTATTACGCCACCCATCCCGTGATGATGGAGGAAGTGTCGAACGCCGAACTGCGCGACCGCTACCTGATCCAGAACCTGTTCCGTGAAGGCGAGTGCGTCCTCAACTACACCCACGCCGACCGTTTCGTGATCGGCGGCGTCGCCGTCGGTTCGGCGCCCGTCAAGCTGCCGGCGCAGAGCGAGCCGCCGTCGGCGGCGGGCCACCCGTTCCTCGA
>JALDYH010000309.1:0-3885 GCA_032154175.1 Sphingopyxis sp.
TTGGCCCAGATCGCATTGTCGGTTTCCTCGGCGATGCGGCGCGAGGTGTGGACGAAATGACCGGGGTTGGCGAAGGGCGCGGGCGGGACGAGCACCAGCTCGGCGCCGAGCGCGCGGATCGTCGCCATCTTCTCGGCGCTCTGGTTGTCGGGCATGACGATGATCGTCTTGTAGCCGAGCGCGTTGCCGACCAGCGCAAGGCCGATGCCGGTGTTACCCGCGGTCCCCTCTACGATCGTGCCGCCGGGCCGCAGGCTGCCATTCGCTTCGGCGTCGCGGACGATATAAAGCGCCGCGCGATCCTTCACCGATCCGCCGGGGTTGGCATATTCGCACTTGCCCCAGATTTCGCAGCCGGTGGCTTCGCTCGGCCCCTTGAGCAGCACCAGCGGGGTGTTGCCGATGAGGTCGAGGCTGTTTGCAGCAATAGTCATGCGCCTGATCTAGGGCGGCGCCCCGCGCGCCGCAAGACAGCTTCGCTTGACCCTCCGATGATCGGCGTTTGTCGACCAACAGGCAACGACGTCCGACGAACGACAGCCCCGAGGGCCCTCGGGGGTTGTTATTGTAACAGTATATCATTACTGCCGCGCCGACAGGTCGCCACAAAACAGGACTCTCCCCTTATGCGTTTGCTTTGCTCCGCCGGTTTCACCTTTGCCCTCTTCCTCGCCGCTCCCGCCTTTGCGCAGGACAGCACGGCGGCAAGCAGCGACGACGATGTGCACGCCAGCGGACCCATCGTCGTCACCGCGCCCTACGTCCGCAGCCTCGACATCCTCGGCAATGTGTCGGTGCTCGAGGGTGACGAGCTGGCGCGCGACATCCGGGGGCAGATCGGCGACACGCTGACGCGGCAACCGGGGGTGTCGGCGACGAGCTTCTCCCCCGGCGCCTCGCGCCCCGTTCTGCGCGGCTTTTCGGGCGAGCGCGTGCGCGTGCTGACCGACGGCATTGGGTCGATCGACGCGTCGAACACGTCGGCCGACCATGCGGTCACCATCGACCCGCTGACCGTCGAGCGCATCGAAATCCTGCGTGGCCCCGCGGTGCTGCTGTTCGGCAGCCAGGCGATCGGCGGCGCGGTCAACATGTTCGACCGCCGTATCCCGCGCAAAGTTCCCGCTGACCACGTCCATGTCGACGCGATCGGCGGCTATGCGACCGCCGCGAACGACCGCAACATCGGCAGCTCGATCGACGTGGCGCTGAGCCCGCAGATCGTCGCGCATGTCGACGGCAGCTGGCGCAAGACGGGCGACACCCGCAGCGGCGGCTTCGTCTATGCCCCCGATATTCGCGGCGACCTGCTCCATCTGGCCGAACATGCGGTCGAGGACGGGCATCTCGATGAAGCGGCCGAACTGACCGCACAGGCGGGCAAGCGCGGCAAGATCGACAATACACAGAGCGAGACCTGGACCGCCGGCGGCGGTATCTCGCTGATCAACGACGGCGGCCAGCTCGGTATTTCGATCGGCTATTTCGACACCAACTATGGTGTGCCCGATCGCCCGAACACTGCGCACGATCATGGCGGCGAGGAAGAGGAAGGCGGCCATGAGCATGGCGAAGGCCCCGTCACCATCGGCATGAAGCAGTGGCGCGCCGACCTGCGCGGCGAAGTCGAGCTGGGCGACGGCTTCTTCGACAAGCTGCGCATCCGGGCAGGCTTTGCCGATTACAAGCACACCGAATTCGAGGGCGACGAAGTCGGTACCGTCTTCACCAACCAGGGTGTCGAAGGGCGGATCGAGCTGGCGCAGAACGACCGTGGCGGCTGGCGCGGCGCGAGCGGTGTGCAGTACAGCCACCGCGATTTCGATGCGGTCGGCGAAGAGGCGTTCGTGCCGCGCAACCTGACCGACCAGTTCGCGCTGTTCACGCTGCAGGAATATACGGCCGGCCCGCTCGGACTCGAAGCCGCGGCGCGGTACGAAAAGACCAGTGTGCGTGCACAGACCGTGAACTTCGACCGCAGCTTCGACAGCTTCTCGGGCGCGCTTGGCGCGACGTACGACGTGTTCGAAGGCGCAAAATTCGGCGTCTCGGTATCGCGCGCGGTCCGCGCGCCGTCGGCCGAGGAATTGCTGTCGAACGGCCCGCACATCGCGACGCAGAGCTTCGAGCTGGGCGATCCGAACCTGAAGCGCGAGTCCAACTGGGGCGCCGAAGCGTCGTTCAAGTTCAAGTCCGACGCGTTCAACCTCAGCCTGACCGGTTATTCGAACTGGTTCGACAATTTCATCTATTCGGCGGCGACGGGCGCCGAAGAGGATGAATTGCCCGTATTCCAGTATTTCCAGCGCGACGCGCGCGTCTATGGCTTCGAGGCCGAGGCGAGCGCGCGGCTGGCGCAGATCGGCGGGTTCAACATCGTCGGCGACGTCACCGCCGATATGACGCGCGCGAAGATCAAGAACGCCGGCCTCGACCGCAACGTCCCGCGCATCCCGCCGCTCCGCGTGCTGGGCGGGCTGGAGGCGCAGGGCGAGCGCATCGACGCCCGCGCCGAGGTCGAATGGACCGACGACCAGACGCGTACCGCGCAGTTCGAGACGCCGACCAAGGGCTTCACTCTGGTCAACGCCTCGCTCAGCTGGCGCCCGCTCCCCGACACGAAGAATCTGACGCTGAGCCTGTCGGCGAACAATATCTTCGACGTCGAAGCACGCCGTCACGCGAGCTTTACCAAGGATTATGTGCCGTTGGCCGGTCGCGATTTCCGCCTGACGGCCCGGGCGAGCTTCTAAACCCCTCTCTCCGCTCGTCCCGGGGGCCGGGTCCGGTCGAACCGGATCCGGCCCGTTCGGTTTCAGAAGGCGAGCTGCTTGCGCTTGTTCCAGTAGATCGAGGTCGCCGCCGCATAGGCGCCAACCTTTGCCCACGCCGCACCGTCGACCTTTTCGATATCGACGCCGCTTTCGATATAGGCCTGGACGATAGTCATGATCTGGTCCTCGGTCATATCATTCGACAGGTCGGGGTTCGCCCCGTCCGGGCCGAAATCGAGCGCCTTGTCGACGGGCGCACTCGACAGGCCGAGATTTGCGATATCGGCCATCAGCCATTCGCGCGAGATACGCGCGAGGCTGTAATCGAAATAGATGCCCTTTTGCTCGGCCGCGATACCATGGCGCGTAACGCAATCGTCGGTGATCGCGCCAAGCTGCTTGAACAAGGCGTCGCGCGTCGCTTCGTCGCCCCCGTCGGCCATCGCGACGCCGATCGATTGCTTCGTTCCCTGTGGCACCGAAGTCACGACGCAATCGAACTTCGCGCCCTCCTGCGCCGCAACCACTCCCGGCAGTGCGGCCAGCGCCAATACGGCGCCCGCCATCAAGCCCTTAAACATCGGCGTATCCTTCACCCTCGAGGTGCGACCCCTCAGGACAGCATGGCCATCCCGCCGTTCACATGCAACGTCTGCCCGGTGACATAAGCAGCCTCTTTCGACGCAAGATAGACGACGGCCGCGGCGATATCGCTCCCCTCGCCCATCCGGCCAGCCGGGATACGCTGGTTGAGCGCTTCCTTTTGCGCATCGGGCAGGTCGTCGGTCATCGCGGTGGCGATGAAGCCCGGCGCGACGCAGTTGGCGGTGACGCCGCGGCTCGCGAGTTCCTGCGCCAGCGCCTTGGTCATGCCGGTCACACCCGCTTTCGACGCGGCGTAATTGGCCTGCCCCGGATTGCCCGTCGCGCCGACGACGCTGGTGATCGAGATGATGCGGCCGAAGCGCGCCTTCATCATCGGCTTGGCGGCAGCGCGCGCGAGGCGGAAATTGGCTTCGAGGTTGATGCGGATGACGTCCATCCATTCCTCGTCCTTCATCCGCATGATGAGGTTGTCGCGCGTCACGCCGGCATTGTTGACGAGGATATC
>JALDYH010000007.1:0-71740 GCA_032154175.1 Sphingopyxis sp.
TCCCGAAGCGAAGGTTGCAACGAGCAATATCCCGTCGAGCGAAGGCGGCATCGCCGGGCTTTACATGGGCGTTTCGGACGTCGCGCCGATGGGCGACGACGCCAAGATCACCGACATGATGCCCTTCTATAACACCTTCGGTTACATGCCGACCGAGATTTCGGTCTCGACCGGCGGTTACGAGAAGCGCGGTTCGCTGTTTGCGTGGGCGATCGTCGTCAACAAGAACAATCCGCTCAACGAAATCTCGATGGACCAGCTCGAGCGGCTGTTCGGTTCGGAACGTACCGGCGGCTGGGAACTGTATAACGGCGACTATAAATATACGTCGAAATATGCGCTCGATCGTTCGAAGCTGATCCGCACCTGGGGCCAACTGGGCATCAAGGGTGCGCAGGCGAACAAGGAGATCGAAACCTTCGGCTACGTCGCACCGGGCTTCGCGATCGCGATCCAGCGTCACCTGCTGCACTGGTCGCAGAAAATGAATCCGAATTTCCGCGAGTATGTTGAAGCGAAGCAGGCCGTCCCGGGCGCCGAGAAGGACATTGCGAGCACCGCGGCGCTCGAAGATCTTTCGAAGAATCCGAACGCGATCGGCATCGCCTCGCTGATGCACGTCAAGAACTATCCCGACGTAAAGGTTCTGAAGGTCATCCCGCGAGGTGGCGGGGCGGCCGTTGCCTTGACGCCGGACACGGTGGCGGGGCGTATCTATCCGCTGATCCGCGATGGCTATTTCTATATCAACAAGGCGCCGGGTCAGAAGCTCGACCCGAAGGTCCGCGAGTTTATGCGCTTCGTGCTCAGCCGCGAAGGGCAGGAAATCATGGCCCGCGTCGGCTACTACTACCCGCTTACCCCCGAATATCTGGCCGAGCAGCTCAAGAAGCTCGACTGATATGAAATGGCGGTCGGTTCTCCTCCCTGTCTCGGCTGCGATGCTATCCATCGCGGCCGCGTCAGCCGGCACTGCAGAAAGCGCGTCCTGCAGTGCCGGCACCGTCAGGGTGTGGGGCGATCCGGCTGATCGCGCGCTCATCGAGGCTCTTCAGGCGGCCTACCGCGCGAAAGCGCCGGTCACCTGCTTCATCAATTCTCTCTATGGCTCTGAATCGCCTATTGCAGGCGTCTATACGGGCGTTGCCGACATCGCCTTCATGGCCCGGGAGGTCCGCGAGCCCATGGAACGCATGGCATTCGAATGGGCGCGGCTCGACAAGCCGACGGTGATCGACTTCGCATATGGAGGGCTGCTCGCCGATCGACCCGGTGCGCAACTTGCCGTCATCGTGAATCCGAACAATCCGGTCGCGGCTCTCACGCTCGCCCAGCTCGACGGGATCGTGGGGGCCGAAGGGCTGCGGTCGGCCACGCCGGTCCGCCGCTGGAGCGATGCCGGGGTGACCGGTCCATTGGGCCCGCAGCCGCTCGCCGTTTATGGCACTGCGGTCGATGGCGTACCCATGCTTTTTGTGCGCCGGCATGTCATGAAAAACAGCCGGAAATGGAATCCGTCCCTGAAGGCGCTGGACAGCGACGCGGCCGTCATCGCCGCGGTCGCACGTCACCCGGGCGCGATCGGGATCGTTCGCGCCGGAGCGATGGACCGCCGCGTTCGATCGGTCCCTCTGTCGGCAAAGGCCGGCGAGGCTGCGACACGGCCGGAACGCGAGGCAATTATCGGCGGTCGATATCCGCTGGCGCGCACGCTCAGCCTCGTCGTCGACCGGAGCCATGGCAAGGCGCTGTCTCCCGGCACCGATGCCTTCATTCGTTTCACGCTCGGCGCCGATGGCCAGTCCATCATCGCCAACAGCGGTACGCATCTTCCGCTTTCGCCGGCCGATGCGGCGCGCTCGCTGGAGAAGCTGCAATGATACGCTGTTTGGCCGCGCTTTTGATCGCTTCGTCAGCGGTAACGCCTTTGCGCGCCGAACCCCCGCCTTCTTATGAACCGCGCGCCGCCGTCGAGGGGACGATCCGGATCTGGGGGCATGGTGCGTATGGAAAGCGCCTTGAGTTCGTCGAGGGGCTCGTCGCCGCACTTGAAGAGGGCTTTCGCCGCGTGCAGCCGGGCGTCCGGTTCGACAACAAGCTGCACGGCACCGCATCGGCGATCGGGGCGCTCTATACGGGGCAGGGCGACGTCGCTTTTATGGGGCGGGAAATCTGGGACCCGGAAGTCGCTGCTTTCCGTGAAGTGCGGGGATATGGCCCGACGGGCTTCGATGTGATGACCGGAAGCTATGATGTTCGCAACAAGGGCTATGCGATCACGATCTTCACCCACCGTGACAACCCGATCAAGGGACTGACGCTCGAGCAGCTCGACGCGATTTACGGGATCGAGCGTCGCCGCGGCCATGGCGCGGTGACGACATGGGGCGACCTTGGCTTGACCGGCGAATGGGCCGACAAGCCGATCAAGCTGTACGGCCTTCCGATCGCTCGGGGCTTCGCGGACTATTTCCAGGAACGCGTCTTTCTGGGGTCGCAGATATGGAAGCCCGAACTGCGCGAATTCCCCGACGATGCGAACTCGGTTTCGGCGATGACCGATGGCGCGAACCGGATGCTCGCCGCCCTCGCAATCGACCGCTACGGAATCGGCTATGCCGGCCCCGTTTACGCGCATGCCGAAACGCGGACGATACCGATCGCGGAGCGCGCAGGCGCGCCTTTTGTCGTCCCGAGCCGGGCAAGCGCCCAGGACCGGAGCTATCCGCTCCACCGCATCATCAGCTTCTTTATCGACAAGGCGCCCGGCAGAAGAGCGGATGCCAAGGTCGAGGAGTTTATGCGCTTCGTGCTCAGCCGCGAAGGCCAGGAAATCATCGAGCGCGAGGGGGGTGGTTATCTGCCGCTGACAAGCGCTTTTGCCGCCACCGAAATGAAGAAACTGGAACCATGAAGAAACACATCGCCGTCCTGTCCCTCGTTGCCCTCACTGGCGGCGGAGCCGCTGCTGCGCAGGAGGACAAGCGCCCGACCGGCGAAACCTATGAGCAGATATTGCAGCGGCTCGGCGACGGGATGCGCGAGAATATCATCATCCGCGGCGAGCATGATGCGCGCACCGATGCGCGCAAGCACAAGCGCTTTTATACCGATCTCCAGCCGTTGGCGGACCTGCCACCCTATCGTCCGGCGAAGCAGCTGTCGGGCACGATCCGCGTCTCGGGCCTTTATCTGCACGACGGGCTGATCAAGGATCAGTGGATCGAGGCTTTCCAGCGCTTTCATCCGCAGGTGAAAGTCGAAATCCTGCAGAAGGGTACGATTGCATCGGGCGCGGTCGACATCGAGACAGGACCGCGCATATCGGACCGGCTGCGCGCGGCGTCGCAATATGAACAGGCAACGGGCGAACGCCTGTTCGAGATCGACTGGGCGACGGGCAGCTATGACGTCCCGGGCTGGAGCCCCGGCTTCGTCATCTATGTTCATGCGGACAATCCGGTCGCGCATCTGTCGGTCGAGCAGCTCGACGGAATTTTTGCGGGCTCGCGAACGGGCGGGTGGAAGGGCACCACATGGGATCCGTCGGCGGCGCGCGGGCCGGAGAAGAATATCCGGACCTGGGGCGATCTCGGGCTGACGGGCGAATGGGCCGACAAGCCCATCGTCATCTATGGCCGACCGCTCAAATATAACATTCAGCTGGGTTTCGAGCGCAAGATCTTCGACGGCGGCGACATCTGGAACGAGAATACGCTCGAATACAGCCATGAGGCCAACGCCGACGGCACTCGCTACACCTCGTCGGTCGAGATGGTGAAGGGGCTCGCCGCCGACCGCTATGGAATTTCTTTCTCCGACATGGGATCGAACCGGCCCGGCGTACGGGCCTTGCCGATTGGCGCAACCTCGGCCGGACCCTTCGTTTCGATTTCGCCGGGGACGCTTCGCGACCGCTCCTATCCGCTCTTCATCGAACAATGGGCCCAGGCGCGCGTCGCTCCCGGCAAGCCCGTCGATCCGCTCGTCAAGGAATTCCTGACCTTCATGCTCAGCCGTGAAGGGCAGGATGCGATACAGCGCGACGGCAAGTGGATCACGCTGCCAGCCAGCCGCGCTACCGAGATGCGCGCGAAACTCGACACGCTGGGAGAGCGTGTCGATCCCAAGGCGCTCGGCCTGCATCTCGATGAAATCGCACCGCGCAAATGGGATGGCGAAAACCCCGACGAGACTGGTCGCACCATGGCTTCGCGCGCCTATTACACGAGAAAATTCGACCTGTCCGGGTTGCCGGCCTATCGGCCCGCGGCTTCGGTAAGCGGGACGATCCGCATGCCGGCGAGCGGTCAGTTCATGGCGGGCGCGGGCAAGGCGCTCGTTGCCGCATTCAGCCGCCGGCAGCCGGGAGTGCGTTTCGAATTCAAGGACGGCGATCTCCAGAACGGCGAGGTCGATCTGTCGATCGGCCGCCGCTGGAGCATGTATTTCGCGGGCGAATATTATGATTTCCAGATGAAACACGAGCGCAGCCCGCGCGAGTTCGAGATTGCGACGGGAAGTTTCGACGTGCCGGGGTGGAGCCCCGCTTTTGCAATCTTTGTCGGCAGGGACAATCCGGTGAAGGGGCTGACGATCCGTCAGCTCGATGGCATCTTCGGCGGCCCGCGCCGCGGCGGCTGGGTGCCCGGCACCTGGCGTCGGCAGGCGGGACGAACCGCAGCGGAGAATATCCGCTGGTGGCGCGATCTCGGCGTGGGCGGTGTGTGCGCCGACAAGCCGATCACCGTCTATATCCCGCCGCTCAAATATCATCAGATGTCGGTGTTCGAGCGCAAGGTGCTGGTCGGCGGCAATATGTGGAACGACGATGCGCGCGAGATTCCGCTCGCGCTGAAGGGCGGCAAACGCAGCCAGCCGGGTACCGAACGTGTGGCCGCGGTGGCGAAGGATCGCTGCGCGATCACCTTCGCGGATCCCTCGGTCAAGGTTGCGGGTGCGCGCGCGGTTGCGATCGCAGAGGACGGGAGCAGCCCATATGTGCGCCCGTCGCTTACCAGTGTGCAGGACCGCAGCTATCCGCTGCACCTTGAAACCTATGCTTATGCCGATGCGAAGCCCGACGCGCAGATGGCGCCGCAGGTCCGGGAGTTTCTGCGCTTCTTGCTCAGCCGCGACGGGCAGGAGATCATTCAGCGCGACGGCAAATGGCTGCCGCTGACCGCCGATATCGCGCAGGCCCAAACCGGAAAAGTCGACGCTGCGCTACCCCAGGTCAAAAAGTGAAGGACCGTATCATGAACCGACTTTCCCTCATGTGCTGCGCGCTCGCGATCGCTGGTCCTGCGGCGGCGCAGACAGCGCAGGCGCCGGCGACGCAGGACGGCGAGCCGACCAACGCGAAGCGTAGCATCTGGACGCTCGACGTGACCGGCTTTCGCAAGCAGAAGGCGACCCTTGGAGGTTATACCAAAAAATGGGACCTCTCCGATCTGCCGGTTTACAAACCGAGGCAGCAGGTCAGCGGCAAACTGCGCATCTGGGGCAGCAATTACCTGAAAGACGGGCCGCTGGGCGAATATTGGTCGAGCGAATTCAAGAAATTCCACCCTGGTATCGAATTCGAGTTCAACCTTCCCACCGCGGGAATCGCGGTTCCCGGCGTTGCCGGCAAGGTGGCCGACCTTGGTGTCGGACGCCCCGCAACGCTCATGGATCATCTGACATTCGAGCAGGTCTACAAATATCCCGTCACCGAGATCACCGCGGCGACGGGGTCATTCGATGTCTATGGATGGTCGCCGGGCTTCATCATCCTTGTCCACAAGGACAACCCGATCAACCAGATCAGCATGAAGCAACTCGACGGTGTGTTCGGAACAGCCCGCAACGGCGGCTATGACGGGAGCGTCTATCGCAACGATTATCCGTTCAAGCGGGGGGGCGACGAAAATATCCGGACCTGGGGCCAGCTTGGTGCGACGGGCGAGTGGGCGAACAAGCCGATCCACCCGTGCGGCCAGAGCCCGCGCGCCAACATCCAGGTCGTCTTCCAGAACCTCGTGCTCCGCGGCAGCGATCAGTGGGTCGAGGGTTATCAGGCCTTTGCCAACTACGCGACGCCGGAAGGCACGATCGCCTCCTGGAGCAAGCAGGTGCTCGACTTTGCGGAGAGCGATCCGCTCGCGATCTGCATCGCGTCGCCGCTGGCGCTCGGTCCGAAGCTCAAGGAACTGGCCGTGCAGGGCTTTAACGGGGGCGCCTTCGTCAAGCGCACTCTCGAGAGCACGCGCGATCGCAGCTATCCGCTCATCAACGAGATATTCTTCTATGCCAACAAGGCGCCCGGCCAGGCGATGGACCCGAAGGTCGACGAATTTCTGCGTTTCGTCCTGAGCCAGCAGGGGCAGGAACAAGTCCAGCGCGAGGGCCGCTATACGCCGCTGACGGCGGAAGTCGTGAAGGCGCAGCTTGCCAAGATCGAGGCGAGCGCGAAATGATCCGGCGCGTCGTCATGGCCGCGACGGCAGCCGCTCTAGCGCTTCCCGTGGCGGCGCAGGATGTCCCCGTCGCCTCGATCGACCTTCAGAACGCGCGGGCCGACGCACTCAAGACCAAGGGCCAGCGCCGCGCCTATACACAGGAGTTCGATCTCTCGGGCCTGCCGGAATATAAGCCCTCCGCACCCCTGAAAGGCGTCATTCGCCAATGGGGATCCAACTATCTCGCCGATAGCCCGCTCGAGGGATATTTCGAGGAAGCCTTCCGCAAATATCATCCCGAGGTGCGGTTCGAGAATAATCTCTCGAGCACCTTCGTCGCCATGGCAGGACTCTATACCAGGCAGGCCGATCTTGCGCCGATGGGCCGGCGCCCGACCTGGGACGAGCTGCAAGCCTATCAACGCACCTTCGGGACCGCGCCGGTCGAGGTGGTGATGGCGACGGGAAGCTACGATGTGTCGGGCTGGACGGCGGCACTCGTGCCGTTCGTTCACAAGGACAATCCGCTCGCCAAGCTCAGCATCGAGCAGCTGGACGGCATCTTTGGCGCCCAGCGCGACGGAGGCTGGCATGGCAACAATTGGGAGCCATCGGCGGCGCGCGGGCCGGAGAAGAATATCCGGACCTGGGGTCAGCTCGGTCTCAAGGGCGAGTGGGCGAACAAGCCGATCAACGTCTACGCCTATAACCTCAATTTCCATTTCCCCCGCGACTTCGCCGAGAAGGTGTTCAAGGGAGGGTATAAATGGAACGAGGGGATCAAGGAATATAGCAACGCGATCCGCCCGGGCGGCGGCGATTTCGGTAAGCTGTGGGGGGCGGGCGAACAGATGATGGAAGCGCTCGCGACCGATCGCTACGGCATCACCTACACGCTGATGACCTATCGTAACCAGCCGGGGGTAAAGACCGTACCGCTCGGCGAAACCGCTGCGGGGCCCCATTTTTTGCCGACGCTGGAGAATGTACAGAACCGCAGCTATCCGCTCGCGCGCGAGGTTTATTTCTACACGAACCGTCCGGTTGGCGGAAAGGTTGACCCGCTGATCGCGGAATATCTGCGTTTCGTGGTCAGCCGCGAAGGGCAGGCGCTCGTGATGAAGGACGGCAAATATCTTCCGATGACGGCCGAGATGGCGCGCGCACAGTTGCGCGAGATCGATGCCACCGGAACCGCTACGAGCTCGATCCAGTGATCGGCCGCCGCGGGCTTGTCGGCGGAGCGCTCGCGTTCTGGGCGATGCCCGCCGCCGCGCAGCGTCTGACTCCCGCGGTGCAGAAAATCGACCCGCGGCCGCAGCGCCCCGGTAGCCCCGCTGCGCGCGCGGCAGCAGTGATGCCGCGCTATCGTCCGGCAGAGCAGGTTCGCGGCAGTATCCGTCTCTGGGGACATGGCAACCGCAAACTGCCCTGGATGCATTATCTGGTCGATCGGTGGGCGGAGGATTTTCACCGCTTCCATCCCGATGCTCGGCTCGAAACGCATCTTTACGGCACGTCGTCGGGCATTCCGGCACTCTACAACGGCCTCGGCGATATCGCGCTGCTCGGCGAGGAGATATTGCCCGACGCCGCGCGGGCGTTCGAGCGGGTGAAGGGTTATGCGCCAACCGGGATCGAGCTGATGACGGGCAGCGTCGATATCCGCAACTTCGACTATGCGCAGATGGTCTTTGTCCATCGCGACAATCCGTTGGGCCGCATGTCGCTCGTCGAACTCGATGCGATCCTCGGGACCGAACACCGGCGCGGTGTCCGCAATATCCGGCGTTGGGGCGAGCTTGGATTGGACGGAGCCTGGGTAGATCGGCCGATCACACCCTATAGCTGGGCAATCGACGACAGTTTCGGCTTTTACTTGCGCAATGCGGTCATGCTCGGCAGTCACCGGTGGAACCCCGCGCTGAACGGCTTCGCCCACATCAACAATCCCGATGGCACGATCTACGATCATGGGCAGCAAATTCTCGATGCGCTGGCAAAGGATCCGTCGGGAATCGCAGTGTCCAACATCCGCTATGCGGTTCCCGAGGTGAAATCCCTTGCGCTGGCTGTAACGCCGGCAGGTCCGTTCGTCGAGGTCAGCGAGACCAGCCTCATCGAGCAGCGCTATCCGCTGACCCGCACCCTGCCGGCGGTGATAGATCAGCCGCCCGACGGCCGTCTCGATCCAAAGGTTCGCGAGTTTTTGCGCTATGTGCTGAGCCGCGAAGGGCAGGAGGCGGTCAATCGCGACGGGCGTTATCTTCCCCTCTCGCCGATGGCGGCCGAGCGCGAAAGGCGCAAACTGTCATGAGGGGATTGATGGTCGCCTTGCTTCTTGCAGCGCCTCCCGCTGCCGCCGAGGAGCCGGTCCGCGTCTGGGGTACGCCCGCGATGCTGGGCCTCGCCGAACGCTGGGCCGAAGCCTATTCCGAGGACCATCCGGGCGTGCGGTTCGAATTCTCGATGAAGGGCTCGGACAGCGCCATTCATGGCCTCGTCGGCGGCGTCGCCGACATCGCGCTGCTGGGACGTGCGAACGACATCGTCGACGACAATGGCTTCTCGCGTCCGAAGGAATATCACGTGACGCGGCTCGAAGTCGCGACGGGCAGTGTTGCAGTTCCGGGCAAGTCGGAAGCGATCGCGTTGCTCGTTCACCAGGATAATCCGCTCTCGTCGCTGACGCTCGATCAACTGGCGCGTATCATCGATTGCGGTGATCAGCCGCGCCCGATCTCGACCTGGGGAGACCTGGGGCTGAAAGGCGAGTGGGCGGCGCGGCCGATCCGCATCCACGGCTATGACTTCTCGACCCGCACGGGCCGCTGGTTGCAGGACCGGGTTGCCGGCAAGGATCGCCGCATGTGCTGGGACCGGACCAGTGAATATGCGGATCAGCGCCGGCTCGACGGTACCATCGCACGTGCGGCGGACCGCGCGGGCGATGGCGGGCGCGGCGACCCTTCCGCGCTCGTCATCGCCAACGCGGCGCAAGCGCATGGCGGCCTGAAGCTCGTCGCATTGTCCGACGGAGCGGGGGCGGTGCCTCCTGCGAGGGAAACGGTCGACGCGCGTAGCTATCCACTGACGCGCCGCGTCTATGCTTTCGTCGATCGCCCCCCGGGGAAGCAGCTCGCGCCGCATGTCGAGGGATTGTTGCGCTTTGTCCTGTCGAAGGAGGGGCAGCAGCTTGTCGAAGGTGACGGCGGCTATCTGCCGCTCGTTCCCGAGATAGCCGCGGCGCAAAGCGCCATTTTGGAGAGAGAAGAATGAAACGCATCGCTTCGGCGATTCTCGCCGCCTTCCTGTTGACGGCAACCGCAACGGCGCAGGACGCGAGCGCGCCCACCACCGACGCAGAGGCGTTGTCGAAGGCTCGCGCGATCGGCAACCGTGGCCGCGCTGCGAAGACATTCTACCCGCCCAAGTTCGACCTGTCGGGGCTTGCTCCCTATGCACCGCGCGAGCGGGTCAGCGGTACGATCCGGCAATGGGGCAATAATTACCTCAAGGACAGCGGGCTGATGGAAGCCTGGCAGGCGGAATTTCGCCGTTTCCAGCCCGACCTGAAATTCGATGACAATCTCTATAGTTCGGCCGTCGCCTTTCCAGGGCTGGTTTCGGGGGCGGCCGATCTCGCCCCGATGGGTCGCCAGGCGCTCTGGGACGAGCTCAAGGGCTTCGAGCGTGAGGGCGCGCAGGGTGGTGACGAGGGCGTCGGGAACAGCGAAATCGTCGAGATCATCATGGCGACCGGGTCGCACGACGTGCGCGGCTGGACTTTCGCCCTCGGGGTCTTTGTCCATAAGGATAACCCGCTTGCCGGTCTGACGATGGAACAGCTGGACGGCATCCTTGGCGGACGCCGCGATGGAGGCTGGGAGGGGCTGACCTGGGATACGAGCGTCGCGCGCGGGCCGGAAAAGAATATCCGGACCTGGGGGCAGCTAGGGCTCAAGGGCGAATGGGCGGACAAGCCGATCACCGTATACGGCTACAACGCCAAATATCACTTCAATGACGAGATCGACAAGAAGGTGCTCAAGGGTTCCGGCAAATGGAACGAGGATATGCGCGCCTATTCGAATATGGCCGGCTTGAAGGCCGATGGCTCGCTGACTGCAGGCGGCGAGCTGATCATGAACGCGCTCGCCGCCGACAAATATGGCATCGCCTACACCGGCAAGCCGTTTCTCAACGCGAGCACGAAGCTGGTGCCGCTCTCGACCGATGGCGGCCGGACCTTCGTCCCGCTCGAACTCGATCGCGTGCAGGATCGCACCTACCCATTGATCCGTGACGTCTATTATTATTTTCGGCGCGACAAGGGGAAGCCGGTCGATCCGAAGATCCGCGAATTCCTCCGCTATGTGCTGAGCCGCGAGGGACAGGCCGCCATCCAGGCCGACGGCAAATATCTTCCTCTGACTCCCGCGGTTGCCGCCGAACAGCTCGCGAAGCTAGACTGATGCAGCGCGCGCTCTCGTTCGCTCTTGCCTTTGCGACGCTCGCCGCTGTCCCCGCGCGCGGCGAGACGACGACCGAGCTCCTCGGCGACCATCCCGCGCTTGCCGTTATCGACAGGTTTCCGGAATATCGGCCGGGCGAACAGGTCGAAGGGAGCCTGCGCATATGGGGACACGGCAGCTTCAAGCGCGATTTCATGGGAAAGCTGCTTGCGAGCTGGATTGCCGAATTTTCGAAGCATCAGCCGGGCGTGAAATTCGAGAACCGCATGTACGGGACCGCTTCGGCGATCGGCTCGCTGTATAGCGGGACGGGGGATATCGCGATTCTTGGCGAAGAAATCAGCCCGGCAGCGCTCCGCGCTTTCCGGCGGGCGAGGGGGTATGACCCGACGGGCATCGAAGTCGCTACCGGCAGCGTCGATGTCAATTTCTATGACTATGCCCACATGATCTTCGTGCACCGCGACAACCCGCTCAAAGGGCTTACCCTGAAGCAACTCGACGCAGTCTTTGGTGAAGAGGGCCGGCGCGGGGGCGGTCAGATCCGGCGCTGGGGCACGCTTGGGGTGGGCGGCGCGTGGAAGTCGAGGCCGATCGAACCCTATGGCTGGAGGACCGACGTCGATTTCGCGCTCTTCTTTCGCGAACGTGTTCTCGAAGGCAGCCACCGCTGGAACGGGGCGATGAAGGAATATGAGCACGCGCCGGGCCCCGACGGCGCGCAGCAGGATCACGGCAAGCGCATTGTCGACGCGCTCGCCGCGGATCCCAATGGCATCGCCATTTCCAACATACGCTATGCCCGGCCCGAAGTGCGCGCCATACCGATCGCATGGGATGCCGGGCATCCGTTCGTCGAGGCGACGCCCCAGACGCTGATCGATCGCAGCTATCCGCTCGTCCGGATCATCCCGGCCTATGTCGATGTCGCGCCCGGGCAGGCGATGAAGCCGGCGCAGCGCGAGTTCCTGCGTTTTCTGCTGAGCCGTAAAGGGCAGCGTATCCTTGTCGAGCACAGCGGCTACCTGCCGCTCGGAGACGTATTTCGCAGGCGTGAACTGGGGAAAGTGAAATGATGCGCCGTGAGCTGTTGGCCGCAATCGCACTGGCTCCGGTGCCGCTGTGGGCCCAGACGTTGCCGCCCCCGGTCCATGGCCTCCCCGGCCGTATCCGTCTGGCGGGAACGCCGGCGATGGCGCAGGTTGCCGCAGAATGGGCGCGTGCCTTCACGATGCGGAATCCCGGGATCGAGGTAACGCTTGCGCTTCATGGGAGCGACGTGGCGATGGCCGGCCTATATACCGCGACCTGCGATATCGCACTGATCGGCCGCGAGGCGACGAAGCCGGAGGTTCAGGCGTTCGAATGGGTCTATCGCTTCCGCCCGACCGGGATTCCGGTGCTCAAAGGCAGCGTCGCGACGCCCGGTCAGTCGCCGGCGCTGGCAGTGATGGTCCATCCCGGCAATCCGGTCGCGTCGCTGCGGGTCGACGACCTCCGGGCTGCATTTGGTGACGAAGGGACAAGGACACGTCGTTGGGGCGACCTCGGCCTCGGGGGGGACTGGGCGGAGCGTCCGATCAATCTTCACGCGCCCGAAGCCGAAAGTGGCACGGGCCGCCATTTTCGCGCGACTGTACTTGGGAACAGCAACCGGCTGGCTTGGCCGCGGTTTCGTGAGTATCCGGTTCCGCCTCGCCCCGAGGCAGCCGAGGCCGAGGCTGCAGCGGCGCTGCACCATGCACTGGCACGCGATCCCGAAGGGCTCGCGATCGGAGCAGCGGGGGCAAGCGTGCGGAGCGTTCCGATTGTGGGGAACGACGGCGTTCCGGTGTCGCTCGATGCAGCTTCGGTGCAAGCTGGTCGCTACCCGCTGGCACGGAGCGTCATGGCCTATCACGCCGCGTCGGCCGGGCGACCCGTGCACCGCGAAACGCTCGCCTTTCTTCGTTTCATGCTGACGCCCGAGGCGCAGCTGCTCGCGTCTGCTGCGAGCGATTATCTGGCCTTGCCAGCCGGGGCCGCACAGGAAGCAGGCGCGGCCCTCGGCTGACTGCCCCCGCTTAATGCGTCCCGGACGGCTTGTAGGTGAGGACGGTGAAACTGTCCTTGTGGAAGGTCGGTGCCGCCACGCCCTTGGTATCCGGCGCAGCAAAGGTCGCATCGGCGGTCACCGTGAAGACGCGGCCGCTCGCTTCGTCGATCTGCATAACACGGGCCTGCGGGCGCGTCTGGATATTGCCGAGCAGCGAATAATGATCGGCGTCCGCCTGTTCGATAACCGTCATCGAGCTGTCGCCGCCATTGGTCGTGACGATGCGGTGACGTTTCTCATCGACAGCCATGCCGTCGATGCCCTTGCCGATCGGGACGCGCGCAATCTCTTTGCCGGATTTTGCATCGAGCGCGAGGAACACCGGCTTGTCGCCCCTGCAACCGATGAGAAGTCGGTCGGTATGCGCCTGATATTCGACCGCAACCACCTGTTCGCAATCGACGTTCCATCGTGCCTGCTCGGCCAGCGTTGCGGAATCGAGCTGCATCAGGATCTTGTCGTAGCGTGCCGGGGCAAAGAGATGGCCGCGGCCGTCGGGTGCCGGATCGTCCATTTTCTTGAACGGGAAGACCTTGCTCGACAAAAGCTTGCCGCTTGCCGCGTCGAGCGTGAACCACGCGGATTCGGCGGGCCGCGAGCCGACGACGGCATGGATATGCTTGCTGGCCGGATCATAGACAACGCCGTTCAGGCCACCGTCCTTTGCAAGCGGAATACGCTCGATGACCTTCAGCGATTTAAGGTCGAAGCTGAGCAGCGAACCGTCGGTCATCGCAACATAGCCGCGATTGAATTGCGGCAGGATGAGCGGGCCGTTGGCGCCGATCGAATTTTCGATCTGGCCGACGACCTTGTGGGTTTTGGTATCATAGACGGTCAGGCCGTCCTTGCGCCGCGCGATGAACAGGCGCGAGCCGTGCGGCTCGAGCTTGATATAATCCCAGTCGCTGTCGCTGCTCGGCAGCGCGACCGCCTTCTCAAGAGTATAGATCGGTTCGGCGGCGATCGTCGGGACCGCGAGGGTCGCGGCGCCCGCGAGCGCGTAAAATCCGGTAACGAGCAGTTTCATGTCCTTCTCCCCATATTGTTTGAGGAGAAGCTAACTCACCCGCCTGTCATTGCGCTGTCAGCCCGGCATGATCTGGATTGCCTGAAAGAGAAAGGCGAGCCCCACAAGCGTGACGATCCAGCGCCTTCCGGCTCTGAAATGCGCGTCGCTGATACGGTCGAGAATGGCGCCTCCCACCATGATGCCGGCCATCGACGCGAGGATCGCTGTCCCGCTCGTCGAAAGGGATACCGCCTCGCGTGCCGACGCGCTGAACAGGATGCCCCCGTACACAAACACTTTCGAGGCATGCCCGATCGCCTGCATCACCGCCTTGGTCGCGACGACCTCATGACGGCCGAGGCGCGTGCGGATGAACAGGAGGTCGGTGACCGGACCCGAGACGCCCGATACGAGCGACAGGCCCGTCGAAAGGAAGCCGCCTCCGAGCGAGTGCCATCGGTTCGATGCATCGAGCGGTACCCAACGTTCGGGAAGCCAGACGAGGATCGGCAGGAGGCCGAGGCCGAGGAAGACGTAGAATTTCGTCGGCGTGAAGATGACGAGCGAGAAGAATCCGATCGCGGCGGCCGCCCCCATGCTGAACCATAGGAGGACCGGCCAGGCGACATGCGCGCGGTGGAGAACGACGCGCCAGAGATTTGAAACGAACTGGATAAGGCCGTGAAGCGCGAGGGCCACGGCGACGGGAAGAAGCCAGGCAAGAAGGCCCATGAAAATGAGGCCGCCCGCCATCCCGAAAATGCCTGAAAGGATCGATGTCAGAAAGGCTGCCGAAACAATCAGGAGCCCAATCTGCATCATGTCTCACTTTCCGGCCGTGAGCCGCGCTTGCGTCCGGTGCGTACCGGCTTGCATCAGGGCGGGGCTAGTCTGCGCGACGCCCGCTTCGCGGCCCGCGCTTAGACGCCGAAGCTGTCATCAGGCTATCATCAGAGAACGAGCTCGAAGCCGAGCTTGAATTTGGCGACAGGGGTGCCGTCGCGGGACCGGAGCGAGCGGCCCGCGATGATGAAAATTTCACTTCGGCGCCCCGGACGGTACCGGACGCCGAAATTGGCCATCGTCTCCTGCCGGGCCCGATCGCGCGCGCGCATCTCGGTTGCGATCTCGGCTCCGACCTTGACCTTCCCCCCAAGCTCGCGCGTGACGAGCGCACCTGCAACGAGCATTGCCTTGTCACGCCGGTACACAAGCTGTCCGCCGAGGAGCCCGCCGAATTCCCAAGCACCCTGTTTGCGGGAAAAGGTGATCGGCAGCTTGATCGCCGGCTGCCCCTCGCCAAGCCCGTGACGCGCATCGCCGATCGGAAGCGAGATCTTGAGTTCGGCCGACGCGTCGATTCCGAGACGGTTGTTTGCGGCATCGGCAATCAGATATTTGGCCTTGAGCTCGACATCGCCAAAGCCCGTGATGCGTTCGGCCGAGCGATCGTCGATATGGCGGACTTGCGCATCGATACCGATTTCAAGCTCGGGGCGTGCGGGGAAGGCGAAGCCGAGCTTGGGCAGGCTTGCTACATGGCGGTCGTTCGCAACCGCGAGTTCGGCATGAAGCTTCACCTTCTGAACCTGCGAAGGACGTGCGCCGCCGACGGTGTAACCTTGGCCGAAACAGGGCGGGGCATCGACACCGACAATAGCAGCGGCGGCGCAGACCGAGTGGCGGGACAATCTTCCTATCATGCTCGGCCGCCTCCTTCATGCAGCTTCGGCTGCATGGCAGGGAGGCCCTGACAACAGACGCACAGTTCGTGTCAGCGCGTTGTCAGTCTCGTACTCCGGAAGAAAAACGCGGGCCCGAAGACCCGCGCCAGTTTCCAGGAGGATTGTCCGGATGCGGGCCTCTTCCCCAAGCGACACGCATCCGGGCCGGTCATTCGACCGGAGCGGGTAGGGCCAGCGTGCCCGAAATATCCTTGCGGATCGTTTCCTTGGTGTCGTTGATTTGCTTCCATTCTGCGTTCTTGAGAAGTTCGATCTTGTCTTTTTCCTTGATCGCCTCGCTGCGACCGAAGGCGGCTTCGTCGACATATTGCTTCACGAGAATGGTGCGGTTGCCTTTGATGCCGTCGACCGGTTCGCGCTCATAATACATCGCATAGCCGGTCATTACGCCGCCCTTTTTCTGACCATCCATATTCGGCGTGATGTAAGTCCGGGTGTAACCGGCATAGTCCTCGGCGGGCACGAGAGCCTCATAGTGACTCACGACGTAGGCAGCCTTGGGGTCGGCTTTTGCGCGGTCGTCCACGAGCAGGTCGGCACGGCGCACAACGAGATTTTCACCAAGCTTGGCCTTGGCCTCGTCGGACCATTTCTCGAATGCGGCGCTGCTCGGGAATTCGACGACCGCGAGGCTCGCGAAACCGACCGGTCCTTCCACGCTGGGCTTCGACTTGAGAAGCAGGACGTCGCTGACGTCGCCGGCCTTGCGCGCCGCGGCAAGCTGCTGGGCATAATCGGCAGGCGCGGTCTTGCCCGCAGGCTGGGTGATCAGCGCATAAGCGGGACCCGAATCCTCCTCGACTGCCGCCGTGGTCGCTTTTTCTCCGGCTTCCTTGCCGCCCGAACAGCCTGCGACCAGCATAAGTCCGGCCATCGCGCCCGAGAAAAGCGCCGAGCGCCTCGTGAATTTCAGCATGATCTACTCCTCATCTTCCCAAGATATAGCTCCGCGCCTGGACTGCCGAGGGGTGCGGGCCGACGTCACGGCATGGCGAAAGCCATGACTGTGCGTGTCTGCACGCTGGCAGGAAATTCTGTCATTGGACTGTCAGGTGGGCGGAAAAAGCCGGGTGGAACCTGTGGCGTGCACGAGATCATGGTGTGGAGGCCTCCCCCGAAGAAAAAGGATGGCGGGTGCTCGCCGCACGGAAGCGCAGCCGCAGCGCCCGCCATCAAAGGCCTGCAGCGCTCGAAGCGAGAGATGGTCGCTCCGGCGGTACGCCGACCTGGGGGAACGGGCCGGCCCCGAAAGGCCGGCAAACCGAATAATTCCGCCGCGTCCTACCCTGTGACCGGGTACAACGCAGCTCGTGAAGACGGTTCTAGGAGAGCCTGGCTGACACGATACTGACAGCGAAGAGGAGGGTGGATCGCGAGGCGGCTATTTGGCCGATGAATTCCGGGTGGGCGTTGCAGCCATCTCAGAAGCCCGCGAGGCTGAAGCTCGTTTCGGCGCGCAGTCCGAAGAGAAGGGCGGCAGGTATATTGCGATCGGCCGAGGGATTATGGATATAGTGGATGCTCGGCTGGATCGCGAGCCAAGGCGTCATCTGTGTGCGATAAGTCGCCTCGATGGCGACTTCGGCCGATGAAGCGTCGGCCGCCGCCCGGTAACTGTCCGACGTGAAGCCTGCGGCCACCGCGACGCCGAACTCGTCATCTGGTCGGCCGGGGACCCAGCCGCTGAATTTGAGGCCGCCGCCTGCGAAGCTGTCGAACATGTTGTACCGTCCCCGTGCCGTGCCGAGACGAAAGAAACCCTCGACCTTCCGGTCGCCCGACGTCGCGAGCGGATATTCGCCCCGGATATAGGTGCCGCGGTTACCCCTCGCCGGGGCGCCGCCGTTGTTCGGTTCGAAGCGCGCCGTATATTGCCAGTGGCCAAGAAGCAGCTTGCCCTGACCGACGGGCGCCTGGAGTTCGCCGACGAGGAGGGCGCCGTCGCCGCCGCCGAGCCGTACGACAGTGCGCCCCGGATGCTCGGGATCGCCCGGAACGCCGTCGAGCACCGCGGCGCGGATCGCCCAGTCTTCGGCGGGCTCGATCTGCAGCCTTGCTGCGAGCGAAGTGCTGGGAAAGATCGACGGGCCATTTTGTCCGGACTGCGCGAAGTCGGTTCCGATGCCGTGCGAGCTGCTGACGAACAGGCCCGCAGCCTCGAGGGAGTCGAATTCGGAATTGAGATCGTAGAGCCCTGCGCGCAGCGACAGCCTGTCGCCAAGCTTCTGATCGATCCAGGCCTCGTAAAGTCGAAGTGCCGACACGCCCGTCTCGATATTGCTCACGGCATGGGCGTCGCCGGCAAGCTCGCTGATCGAGCGTCCGTTGTTGTATAGACCGTAGACATGGATCTGGGCACCGCGCCAGCCGGCAAGCTGCTCGAGATCGGCTTCGAACACGATATCGAGATTATCGAGGTAGCGCGTGCCGCGACGTAGCCCCCCCGACGCATTGCCCATCAACTCGCCGGTATAGGTGATCTGCAGCAGGACCGGGCCATGCTCCTCATCGATTTCCTCGCGCGCGTGGGTGTGGCTGTGCGGCACATGGCTCGCCGTCCCGCCTTCGGGTGCGTCCAAAGGGGCGGCCGCAAGCGCGAGCATGGTAGCGGGGACCAGCATCAGGCGGCGATTCTGCCCGGCGTCGCTTTGCGCGTACGTCGCCGCTTCCACCACAACAGCGCTCCCGCGATGATCATCGTGGTCAGCCACAGCCCAACCGCGATGAGCAGCAGGCGGCCGACCGTGCCTCCGGCTTCGCCGGTGTGGATGGGAAAGAGCGCGCTCATGAAGCCGCGCGCGGGTTCGGCCTCGGCGATCGGGTAGATGCCGCGGACGCTTCCACCGTTGGCATCGATGAAGACGAGGCTTCCGCCGTAGGCGCGGCGGATTTCGCCCGGTGCCCGCACGCGTACGCGGTAGGTTGCGTCATCCCCCTCGGGCCAAGCGACCTGGGTGAGGCTGCTGCCCGGGATCGCGGCGAGCGCCGCGCCCGCAGCCGCCGCGAAGCCGATCGGCTCGCCCGATGGCGGGTTGGCGGGGAGCGATACCTCTTCGGCGCCCACAAGGCCTGCCATGCCGTTCTCGAACTTCAGCATCGTCCCTGTTGCGGCGATGACGAAGGCGGGGACGACGGCCCAGAGCCCCACGGCGCGATGCCATGAATAGAGGCGCGCGGCGGCGGGGCCCCGCCGTGCGGGGACCAGTGCGGTGCGCCAGGTTCCGCGCTTCGGCCATGCGGCATAGAGACCGAGAAGAAGGTTCGAGCAAAGCAGCAGGCCGCTGATCGATACGATCCAGCTGCCCCAGGCGCCGAACAGGTCGTGGTGGAAGCCGACGAGAAAATCCATGATGCGCGTCTCGTCGTCGCGGGGGCGATCGATCACGCTCCCGTCGCCGAGAATGCGCACCGATCGGCTCGCGCCGGCGCGGTCTTCATAATAGATATTGTAGCGGTCGGGGAGGCCGGCCGTCGTCCAGATCGAGGTGATCCTGCCGCCATCGGTTTCCGATATCCGGTCGACCCGCCGCTCGATGGCGGCCAGGTCGGTGGGGTGGTGCTGGCCGGAGATCGACGCGTCGCCGATTTCCCAGTGAAAGGCGATCGCTATCCCGGTGAGCGCCTGCAGCAGCCAGAAGACGGCCGCGCCGAGGCTGAGCCAGCGGTGGATGCTGATGAAGCGGCGGCGGAGCGACGGGCGCGCCGGGGAAGCTTGTGCGGTCATCATCGCTGATTGGCAGCAAGGAGAGGACCTAAAAACATCCACTTTTCGATTGGACGAGGGGTCCAACCGGGACAAGGCGGCTGGCTGATCATTGCGTCATCCTGCTGGAAAGGGGGCATTGCCCCAGCCTTTACCCCCCGGAGGCCCCCTGGATCGGTGCGAAGGAGATGGAAACCGGTGTGTCAGGGACACCAGTCTGCTGATGCCTGGCCCGTACAAGGAAAAGGCCCGGCTGTCTCCAGCCGGGCCAAGGGAGTGAATTTTGCCTTGCGATCAGAAGTCGACCGTGACCGAAGTCTTGAAGGTCCGCGGCAGGCCCTGCACGAGATAGCCGCCGAGTGACGAGGACCAATAATTGTCATTCGCGACATTATCGACGTTGAAGCGGAAGGTGACAGGCGTGTCGCCCGCCGCCACGACATAGCGCGCGCCAAGGTCGAACCGGGTCCATTCGGGCAGTTCGAGCGTGTTGGTAAGGTTCACCGCCTGCTTGCCCGTCTGCATCACGCGGCCCGTGAGGGTCACGCCAGGCAGGAAACCGAGATCCCATTCGACGTTGAGGTTCGCGGTATAATCGGGAACGCCGATCGCGTCGCGGCCATCGGTCGTGCCGCCCTGGGTGCGGCGCTGCTTCGCATCGGTGAACGACAGGCCCGCGATAATGCGGAGGCCGTCTACGGGCTCGCCATCGACGCTGAACTCGATGCCCTTGTTGCGCTGCAGCCCGTTGACGGTGAACTCGCTCTGGTTCTGGGCGTTGATGATCGTGAGCGCCTGCGGGCGGTCGGTCTGGAACAGGGCGACCGAGGCATTGAAATTGCCGAGCGCGACCTTGCCGCCGATCTCATATTGCTTGGTCTTGAAGGGCGGGAAGACCTCGCCCTGATTGATCGTGCCAGCGGGCGCCACCGGACCTTGAACAAGGCCCTCGATGCGGTTCGCATAGATGGAGAAATGCTCGCTCGGACGGATGACGAGACCGATCACGGGGGTCGTCGCGCGTTCCTTGTAGCGGCTCGTCCGCTCCCCGGTCGTGATATTGTAGGTGCGGAAGAAGATTTCCTGACGGCGAAGGCCAAGCGTCAGTTCGACCTTCTCGTCGAAGGCGCCGATCGTATCCGACACGAAGAAGCTCGTGAGCCGCGTACGGTTGGCAGGATTGGGATCGGCAAGATTGCCGGCGACGAGCGCGTTGAAGGTCGGCTTCACGACCTGCACCGGGTCATAGATGTTGTTCGCATTGGTTGCCGTCGGTCCGAACGGCCCGAATTCATAGGCGTTGCGGTTCACATAGCGGCTGTGCGAGGCGCCGAGATTGATCTCATGCGTGATCGGGCCGGTGGCAAACTTGCCGCGGATGCCGGCCTGTCCCGATTCATTATTGTCGTTGCGCGGGATGTTCGAACCGGTGACGAACGCCGCGCCCGTTTGGGCGTTGGTGACCTGGAGACCCTGATAGACGCCGCGTTCGGCGGCATCGCGCGCGCCGGCGGCAGCATAGAACATGAAGTCGTCGCTGATGTCATATTCGAACTTCAGTATGCCGAAGATATCGCGCAGCGTCGTATAGTTCCACTCTTGCCCGTAGTTGAGCGTCGCCTTGGGAGCATCGGGCACCGCGGTCACGCCGTTGAGCTGGACCATCGGGCGCATATGCTCGACCTTGGCGCGCTGGAAGGCGAGATCGAGCGACAGGCGAGCGCGTTCGCTGCGCCAGTCGAGGCCGGCGCCGACCACCACCGAGCTGCGATATTCGTCGTCGATCGCGATATCGCCCCAGCGGCCGGCACCGTTGATGCGGGCGCCGAAGGCGCCATCGTCGCCGAAGCGGCGGCCGAAGTCGAAGGCGCCGCCGAGATGGCCGTCCGAAAGATAATTGGCGGTAACGCGGTTCGTGTCCTTGTCCTTCGCGCGCTTGGGCTGAAGGTTGACCGTGCCGCCGAGTGCGGTGCCGCCGGGGGCCGCGCCGAACAGGAAGGCGCTCGCGCCATTGAGTACCATTACCTGGTCATAGAGTTCGGGCGAGACGAGCTGGCGCGGCGTGACACCGTAGAGGCCATCGATCGCGATATCCTCGCCATAAAGGGGAAAACCGCGGATGACGAACTGTTCCGAGGCGTTGCCGAAGCCGAGTGACGTGCGCACCGAGGGGTCGTTCTCGAGAACCGCGCCGAGCGTCAGCGGCTGCTGGTTCAGGATGAGCGTCTCGCTATAGGCCTTGACCGCGAAGGGCGTTTCCATCGCATCCTTGTCGCCCAGCGCGCCGAGCGATCCGCCGCGGACGACCTGCGTCTCGTTGCTACGCTGTGCGGTGACGACGATGCTTTCGCTCTCGCCCGCTTCCTGCGCGAAAGCCGGCGCGCTCATCGCGAGCGCAGCGCCTAGCGTCAGGAAGCTGGTCCTCTGAACGATGCCCCGAAATGCTGTCATGATTTATCCCCCAACTGGTGTCCTGAACCCCATCCGATACGGCAGGGCCGGGTGCCAAGCCTGCATCGGAACTGTAACATGTTTGACGCGCTTGGGTCTTAAAACATCCAATTTGGGGAGGGGTTGGGGACCAATGCCGGGCCAAGGTCGCGGCCCGGCATCCGATCAGCCGAAGCGCGCTATGCCGCCGACGATTGTTTTCAAGGCCTTGACCTTGGTAAGCGAATGCGAATCGATAGCGAAAAAGTCGCTGTCCCAGACAACGAAATCGGCGAGGAATCCGGGCGCGATCAGGCCGAGTTTCTTCTCGTTGAACCCCGCATAGGCGCCTTCCTGCGTATAGCTGTGCATGGCCTGTGCCAGCGTGATGCGTTGCTCGGGGTGCCAGCCTTGCGGATTCTTGCCGTCGAGTGTTTCGCGATTGACCGCGGCGTCGAGCCCGGTGAGCGGATCGATCGGCGCGACGGGCCAGTCCGACCCCATGCAGACATGCGCCCCCGAGCGCACGAGCGAGCCGAAGGCGAAGCTCGTCTTCAGGCGCTCCTCGCCGATCCGGCGCACGGCCCAGCGCCCGTCGTCGATCGCGTGATAGGGCTGCACCGAGGCGATGATGCCCTGTTCCTTGAAGCGCGCGATCGCGTGCGGCTTCATGTGCTGGACATGTTCGACGCGGAAGCGCCGGTCCCGCGCGCCGTTTGCCTGTGCGACCGCCGCCATCGTATCGAGGACGATGTCGTTCGCCTCGTCGCCGATGGCATGGGCGGTCACCTGCAGCCCGCCCTTGTCGGCGCCCGCGAGCCAGGCCTTGAGATCGGCGGGATCGGTCACGACGATGCCGCGCGTCGAGGGATCGTCGGCATAGGGCTCGTAGAATTTCGCGGTACGCGATCCGAGCGATCCGTCGAACACAACCTTGCATGCGCCCCACTGGATCCAGTCGTCGCCGCGTCCTTCGCGGGCGATCATCGCGAGCTGCGTCTCATAGTCCTTGAGCGGGAGATAGTGGCGGAAACGCAGGCCCGTTTCGCCCTTGGCGCGCAGCCTGCGCGTCGAATCGAAGCTGATGGTCTCGAGTTCGGTCGGGTGGACCTGCGTCACGCCCTTCGAAAGAGCGAGCTCGATACCGTGGCGCGTCGCGGCGTCGATCTGGTCGTTGGTCGGCTCACCGATCGCGCGGAGGACCAGATCTTTTGCGGCGTCCTTGATTATACCCGTCGGCTCGCCGTTCGCATCGCGCTCGATGACCCCGCCCGGAACGTCGGGCGTGTTGCGATCGATGCCCGCAAGCTTCAGCGCCAGCGAATTGAGGAGGAGCATATGAAGATCGTAACGGATCACCGCGACGGGCGTGTCGGGGGTGACCGCGTCGATCCATGAGCGGTGCGGCATTTCGCCGCCCCAGCGGTCCTGGTCCCAATTGCCGCCCTCGAGCCACTGGCCCTTCGGCAGCGCCTTCGCGGCCGCGGCGATCAGTGCGACGAATTCCTTGGGGTTCTTCGCCTCGCGCAGCGAGGCTTGCGACAGCATCTGCGAGGCTTTGACGAAGTGGACATGCGGATCGATGAAGCCCGGCGTGACGAACGCGCCCTTGAGGTCGACTATGCGCGTGCGCTTGCCTGTTCGCGCGCGGACTGCGTCGGCGCCAATCGCGGCAATCCGGTCGCCCTTGACGCCGATCGCGTCGGTGCGAACCTCGGGTCCCGCACCCGTCCACACCTTCGCATTGATATAGGCGGTGTCGAGTTGGTCGCCCGCGCCGGCAAAGGCGGCGCGGGAGACGGCCGCCGCAGCGGTTCCGCCGGCGAAGGCCAGGAGCGTGCGGCGGCCCAGCATCACTTTGCCGGCGCCTTGCGCGGCGGGTTTTCGGCGCGCCACTTATCCAGGCGGCCGAGCCAGGTCGCGGCCGACAGCGGGCCATAGGTCTTCGAGTCCGTATGTTCGGCAATATTCTCGCGGATGTTCACGAAATAGGCTGGACCGCTCGGCAGACCCAGTTCCTTCCGCTTCTTGTCCATCGCAGCTTCCTGCTCGGGCGTCGGCTTGAAGCCGGTCACCGGCTTGAACAGGATCACGTCGAAGTCGGCGCCATTTTCATGGAAGAAGAGCTGGATCGGCGGCTGTCCGCCGGCAGCGGCGACTTCGTCGGCCATCGCGATATTGCGAATGAACACCTCCTGCTTGCCGGGAGCAAGCTTGAAGATCTCGAACCAGGCTTCGGGCCAGGCCGCATTCTCGGCGGCCGGGGTAGGGGCGGGCGCCTGCTGGGCGAGCGCGGGAAGCGGCAGGGCCGCAGCGGCGATAATCATTGCTAGCTTGAGTTTCATAAATTCCCTCCTGAACCCCTTGAGGTTCTGCCCTTGTCATGGAACGCAAAACATCCAATTATGATCGAGTGGAGGGGACCAGTGCGAAATCGCCTAACCCGCCGCCTCGCGCAGTGCCCCGAGTACCGTTCGGGCCTCGTGCGAATTGAGGCTCGCAAAGCCGATCCGCAGCCCGCGCGGTGCGTCGTCGGTGGTCATGAAGGACCGCGACGCCGCGAAGCGAAGACCCATGCCGGCGGCCCGTGCTTCCATCTTGTCGAGATCGGTATGGACCTTCAGCCAGAAAGCGAGTCCGCCGTCGGGCATGCGATATTCGGCGATACCGCCGAGCGTGCGGTCGATTTCGGCGGCGAAACTCGCGCGGCGCTTTGCATAGATCTGCAGGACTTTCCGTCCATGGCGGCGCAGCTCGCCGCTTTCGATGAGTTCGGCGGCGGCATCCTCGGTGAGGGCATTGCCCATGCCGTCGGTGAGCGACACGCGGTGCGCGATCGCCTCGATCACAGCGGGCGGAGCGGCGATATAGCCGATGCGCAGCGCCGGGAGGAGAAGCTTGGACATGGACCCCACATAGAGAACGTGGCCGGGACCATAAGCCGCAAGCGGGAGGAGCGGCTGCGATTCGAAGTGAAATTCATGATCATAATCGTCCTCGATGATCGCGAAACCAAACTGGCGCGCGAGGTCGAGGAGCCTCAGACGTCGCTCGGGGCGAAGCGAGACGGTCGTCGGGAACTGGTGGTGCGGTGTCACGAACACTGCGCGCACAGCGTTGCGCCGGCAGGCATGTTCGACGGCGTCGATGTCGATGCCGTCCTCGTCGAGCCCGACCGGTACGATGTTCGCGCCCATCGCGCGAAAGGCGGCGACTGCGGGCTCGTAGGTCAGCTTCTCGACAATGACCGAATCGCCGCGTCCTATCAGGACCTGGCCAGCGAGGAAAATCCCGTTCTGGCTGCCGCGCGTGATACAGATATTCTCCGCGCTCACCGGCAGCCCGCGCTGGCTGCGGAGCATGGCCGCGATCGCCTCGCGCAACGCGGGCGAGCCGCGTGGGTCGCGATACTGGAAGCCATTGTCCTGCGAAATGCGCAGCGCCGCGAGGCGATAGGCCCGCGCGAGCAGTTCGACGGGAAACAGTCGGCCATCGGGGGCGCCCTCGTCGATCTTCAGGCCCGGGCCCTGCGGGACCGCGATCGGGCGTTCAGGCGGCGAGGCAAAGCGGTAGTCGATAACGGCGTTGCTCATCGTTGCTTCGGCCTCGCCCTGGTGGCGGTTGACCGGGTCGGGAAGCGAGGTTGCCACCATCGTGCCGCGGGTGCCGGCGGAGTCGAGCCAGCCCTGCGCGATGAGATCCTCATAGGCGAGGACAACGGTCTTGCGATTGACCCCGAGCACCTTTGCAAGTTCGCGGCTGCTTGGCAGATAGGTCCCCGACGTCAGCCGTCCGCGCTCGATGTCGCGGATCAGCGCCTGGATGATCTGCATATAGATGGGAACGTCGCGCGAGGGGTCGATGCGCTCGCCGAGTCTCACCTGCAATGGACGCAACATTGGCTCCACCTCTCCTGAAAATTTTATTGCTTGTGGGACCAATGATATTCGGCTGCGTTCAAAATCGCAACCGGCGTTGGTCCCCCGTGCTTTTCGTTTTTGGTGCTTGCCGGAGTTCCAATGCTGGGGAACAAGGCAGGATGTGAAGGATGGTCGCCGGCGCCCTTGCCGATATCCATCCGCCGCATGTGCGAGAAATTCAGGGGGTTTTGTGGGGCTTTTCGACAGATTCGAAAACGCGGATGTGCGCGCACTCATCGAAGAACATCCTCTGGCGTGGGTCTGCGGCGGGCCCGCGGGCGAGCTCGAGGCAAGCCTGCTGCCGCTCGTCGGCATCTATGATGATGACGGGCAGCTCGTCGAACTGATCGGACATCTGATGCGGTCCAATCCGCTTCACACCGCACTGGCGAGCGACCGGCGTGCAACGATCCTCTTCAAGGGACCCGACGCCTATATCAGCCCCGAGCATGCCGGCATCCGGAACTGGGGCCCGACCTGGAATTACGCACAGATCAAGATCGGTGCCGATGTCGAGATCGACGACGCGCTGACCGAATATTCGCTCGGGGTGCTAATCGAGGCGATGGAAGCGCATCGCGAGCAGCCCTGGTCGGTCGGCGAGCTCGGTGCTCGCTATGAGGGCATGCTCAGGAGCATCATCGGTTTCCGTGCTACGGTGACGAGCCTCTCGGGCAAGTTCAAGCTGGGTCAGGACGAGAAGCCGGAAACCTTTGCGTCGATCCTCGACTCGCTTCCCGACGAAGCGACGCTCTCCTGGATGCGGCGGTTCAACAAGGGGCGCGAATGATGGCAAGGCGGGTCGGGATCGGTTCGATGATGTTGGCGGCGCTCTTTCTGGCGGCGCCGGTGGGGGCGCAGCGGTCGTCCGCGCTACCCTGGCAGGACGATCCCTTTCCGAGCCGCTACAAGGCGCCGTCGCCCGACGACATGCTGCTCAAGGGCGCTACGATCCTCGATGGCGCGGGCGGGCGGATCGAAGGCGGCGACGTCCTCGTGCGCGGCGGCCGGATCGTTGCGGTGGGCAAGGCACTTTCGAACCCCGGAGTGCGCGAGGTTGATGCGGCGGGCCGCTGGATCACGCCGGGGGTCATCGACGTCCATAGCCATGACGGCACCTTCGTCCTCCCGCTCACCGCGATCGATCGCGAGGCGTCGGACGTGTCCGAGGTCGCATCACCCAACAGCGCCGATACGTGGATCGAAACGGCGGTCAACGCGCAGGATATGGCGTTCGACCGGGCGCTTGCGAACGGCGTGACGACGATCCAGATTCTTCCCGGATCGACGCCGATCTTCGCCGGTCGCTCGGTGGTCGTGAAGCCCGTTCGCGCGCCGACGGTCTGGGACATGAAGGTCGTAGGCAGCGTCCAGGGCTTCAAGATGGCGTGCGGCGAGAATCCCAAAAGCTGGGGCGCCGACGATGACAATGAGGGGCCGACTAGCCGGCAGGGCGTCATCTCGTATATGCGCCAGCAGTTCGCGGACGCGCAGCGCTACAAGCGCGCGGTCGAACAGGCGCGCGCGAGCGGCAGCGCGATGCCGCCGCGCGACTATAAACTGGAGGCGGTGGCCGGCATTCTGGCGGGCGACGTGCGCGTCAATCTTCATTGCTATCGCGCCGGCGACATCGCTGCGGTTCTCTCGGTCGCGAAGGAATTTGGCGTCCGGATCGGCGCGATCCATCACGCGACCGAAGCATATAAAATCCCCGGCCTGCTTCGCGAGGCGGGGACCTGCGCCGCGGTATGGGCCGACTGGTGGGGTTTCAAGGTCGAAGCGCAGGACGCGGTTCGGGCCGAGGCACCGATGCTCGAGCAGGCCGGCGTCTGCGTCATGATGCATTCGGACTCGCCCGCCGACGGCCAGCGTCTCAACATCGCGGCCGCCAAGGCAGCCGCGGCGGGCCGCCGGATCGGGATCGATATTCCGCCCGAGCGGATGATCAAATGGACGACGAGCAACCCGGCGAAGCTGCTTGGCCTCGAAAAGCAGGTCGGCACGATCGCTCCGGGCCTGCAGGCCGATCTCGTGATCTGGTCGGGCGATCCGTTCAGCATCTACAGCCGCGCCGATCTCGTCCTCATCGGGGGGGCGGTCGCGTGGGATCGTGCGAAGCCGCGCACCGAGCCGGTGTCCGACTTCGAACTGGGGCGCGGGGGAACACGGCCATGAGGATGCTTGCGAGCTTGATCGTGCTGGCTATCACGTCGCCCGCTGCGGCCGAAACGCTGGCGATCACCAACGCGGAGGCCTGGACGATGGAGACGGACCAGCCGGTTCGCGGCGCCACGATCCTTGTCGAGGAGGGGCGTATCGTCTCGGTCACTGCGTCGGGACCAGTTCCGACCGATGCGCGCGTAATCGATGCGCGCGGCAAGCCGGTGACGCCGGGCCTCGTTAATGCCGCGACCCAGATCGGCCTCGTCGAGGTGTCGGGCTCGCCCGATACGGTCGACACGAGTTCGGCTGACGAGCGCAATCCGGGCTATGACGTGAGCCGCGCGCTCAACGGCAATTCGACGCTGGTCAGCCTTGCGCGCGCCGATGGGATCACGCGCGCACTCATCTATCCCTCGCCCTCGCGCCATGCACCCTTCAGCGGCGAGGCGGCCTTCGCCCGCCTGCGCGATGGTGTCGATATTCTCGATACCGCCAATGTCGGCGTCTACGCTGTCGTCGGCGGCGGTGCCTGGGACCGCCTCGGCTCGCGCGCCGTCCAGTGGACGGCGCTTCGCAAGGCGCTCGGCGATGCGAAGCGCGCCATGGATGCGCCTCCATCGACCGACGACAGGAAGAAACGCAAGGGACCGCCACCGGGATCGCACGCCGGGCGTCACGGCGGCGAGGAGCTGATCCGCTCGGTACTCCGCGGCGATGTGCCGCTTGCAATCCAGACGCATCGCGAATCCGACATAAGGCAGGCGGCGGCGCTCGCCGGCGAGTTCGGTGTCAGGCTCATCATCGTCGGGGGAACCGATGCCTGGCGCGCGGCCGATGCGCTGGCCGCGGCGAAGGTCGCGGTCATTCTCGACCCGCATGTCAATCTGCCCTTCAACTTCGACCAGCTCGGCGCGCGGCAGGATAATGCCGCGATCCTCGTCAAGGCGGGGGTTCGCGTCGCCGTGGGACAGGCCGGCGGCGCGATCCACGCCAATTACAACGCCGGAATGGGACTTCGCGAAGGCGCGGGGATCGCGGTCGCCAACGGCTTGCCCTATTATGAGGCGCTACGCGCGGTGACGGTCAATCCGCTCGCGATCTGGGGCCGCGGCGGTGGTACCCTGTCGCCGGGTGCCGATGCCGATCTGGTCGTCTGGGACGGCGATCCGCTCGAGCCATCGAGCAACGCCGTCAAGGTGATCGTCGAGGGGCGCGAAGCCTCGACGCGGTCGCGTCAGGACATGCTCGCCGAACGCTATCGGGACATCCGCTGATGACCGTGCTGCTCGTCGGCTGCGGGCGCATGGGAAGCGCGATGGCACGCGGTTGGCAAGGCAATCGGCGCGTACTCGTGCATGACCCCATGATCGAGACGCCGCCAGCGGGAGGCGAGGCGGTATCGTCGCTCGCCGAGGTCGAGCCCGACACCGGTCTGGTGGTGGTGCTGGCGGTAAAGCCGCAGATATTCGGATCGGTCGCCGCGCAGCTTGCGCCGCTTGCGGAAGCGGGCGCGCTGTTCGTCTCGATCATGGCGGGGAAGACGCTCGCGGGATTGGGCGAGGCGCTCGGCGGCACCGGCCGGGTGGTTCGCGTGATGCCCAACACGCCCGCGGCCATCGGCAAGGGCATCAGCGGTGCCGTGGCCGGGGATGGCCTGCGCGAAGGCGACCGGGAGGCCGTCGAACAATTGCTCGCGCCAACCGGCGATCTCGTGTGGCTCGGCTCGGAAACCGAGATCGACGCAGTGACCGCCCTGTCGGGAAGCGGTCCGGCTTATTTCTTCCGCTTTGCCGAGGCGCTGGCAGCCGCAGGCGCCGATGCGGGATTGCCTCGGCCGCTCGCGATGCGGCTCGCGCGCGCGACGCTGGTCGGCGCCGGAGCGCTGGCCGAGACCGAGGCGGCGGCCCTTCCGGATCTCAGGCAACAGGTAACGAGCCCCGGCGGTACGACCGCGGCGGGGCTCGCGGAAATGGACAAGGAGGAGGCGATCGACCGATTGCTGTGCGCGGTGGTCGATGCCGCCGCGGCGCGGTCGCGGGAGCTTGCAGGATAAACAAGGATGCCGGCTCCAGAGCGGCCGGCACAGGAGAGACGAATGACCCAGATTCCGGGAATGACAGGCGTGCCCGCCGACGGGGACGCCCCCCTCGACACGCGCCCTGCGACCGCCGTCCTGCTCGATCGCAAGACGCGCGCGCGCGCCGCGATCGCGGGCTCGGCTGGCAATCTCATCGAGTGGTACGACTTCTACGCCTATGCTTACACCGCGCTCTACTTCGCGTCGGCCTTCTTCCCCGAGGGCGACCGGACAGCGCAACTCCTGAACGTCGCCGCCATCTATGCGGCGGGCTTCCTGATCCGGCCGCTCGGCGGCTGGTTCTTCGGACGCTATGCCGATCGCCATGGCCGCCGCGCCGCGATGATCGCCTCGGTGCTGCTGATGGGCGGCGGCTCGCTGCTGGTCGGCATTCTGCCGACCTATGCGACGATCGGCGCCGCGGCGCCGGCGCTGCTGCTTGTCGCGCGGCTCATGCAGGGCTTTTCTACCGGCGGCCAATATGGTGCCGCGGCGACCTATCTCAGCGAGATCGCGGAGCCCGGGAAGCGCGGCTTCTACGCGTCTTTCCAGTTCGTCACCCTGATCGGCGGCCAGCTCTTCGCGCTCCTGACGGTCTTCCTGTTGCAAACCGCGATGAGCGAGGAGGCGATCCGCGAATGGGGCTGGCGCATACCCTTCATCCTCGGCGCGGTGCTTGCAGGTGTCTTCCTGCTGTTTCGCGACGTGATGCACGAGACCGCCGAACCCGCGGGCAAGGGCGAGGATGCGGGATCGCTGAAGGCGCTCTTCCGTCACCCCCGCGCGATGCTGACCGTCATGGTGCTGAGCGCCGCAGGTGCGGTGACGCTCTATACTTTCACCACCTATATGCAGAAATATCTGGTCAACACGGCGGGCATGGATGTCGTGAGTGCGAGCCGGGTGATGCTCGTCGTGACCTTCTTGTTCCTGCTCCTGCAACCGGTGCTCGGCATCCTGTCCGATCGCATCGGCCGCCGGACCAATCTCCTCATCTTCAGCGGCGGCATGACGCTCTTCGCCGTGCCGCTGCTCGGGGCAATCGGCAAGGTGCAGACGATGTGGACCGCGGGGCTGCTCGTCTTCGCCGCGCTCGCGATCATGAGCTTCTACACCTCGGTCTCGGGCCTCTTCAAAGCCGAGCTGTTCCCCGCAAGCGTGCGCGCGCTCGGCGTCGGTCTCGGCCACGCGATAGCCTCGGCGATTTTCGGAGGGACCGCCGAATATATGGCGCTGCTCGCGAAGCAGATGGGACACGAAGGGGCGTTCGCCTGGTATGTTTCGGCGGTCTGCGCGGTCGCTTTCGTCGTCGCCCTGCGCATGCGCGAGCCGCGTGCCCATGGTCACCTTCACTGAGCAACTGGAACGGAGCATTTTTCGATGAAATCACTATCTCTCCTCGCGACTGCGGCGCTTCTTGCGGCTGGTCCGGCACTGGCGCAGCAGGATGCGCCGGCGCTTCCCTACACGATGACCGGCAGCGTCACGCTGCCGAGCTCGGATACCGGCTGGGACTATGTGAAGTTCGAGCCCGGGAGCGCACGGCTGTTCATGGGCCGGCTCAAGGACGGGCTCACCATCTATGACGTCGACCGGGGGCAGGCGATCAAGACGATGGAAAATTCGGTCGGCGCCAACGGTCCGGTTCTGCTGCCGAAATATAATCGCGGCTATGTCGCGATGGACGATGGTTCGCTGCTGAGCTTCGATCTCAAGACGCTGAAGCTCATCGCCCGGACGAAGCTGGCCAGCGACGGCGGGCTCAACAGCGGTTCGCTCGATCCCGCGACGGGGCGGTTCCACGTCATCACGGGTACGCGTCCAAAGGAGGCGACCTGGTTCAGCATCGATGCCGCAACGGGCAAGCTGCTCGCGACGACACGTTTCCCTTTCCGCAAGATGGATGATCCCGCCGCCGACGGAAAGGGCCATCTTTATGCGCCCGCGCGTCTCGACGGGGTCGTGCTCAAGCTCGATTCGCACACGCTCAAGGAACAGGCGCGCTGGGATGTCGGCTGCAATGTGTCGAAGATGAAATATCTTTCTGCGACGGATCGCCTGCTCGGTGCCTGCACCGGCGACAAGCCGTCGGTGTTCCTGATGGATCCTGCGAGCGGCCGCATCCTTTCGCGCGTTCCGATCGGCAAGGGGATCGACGCGCTCGCCTATGACGAGGAGCGCGAGCGGATCGTCAGCAGCAACTATGAGGGTTCGATGACCGTCGTCGCGCGCGCGGGCGCGGACACGCTCCGGCTGGTCGGAACGATCCGTACCGCCTTCGGCGCGCGCATGATGGACATGGATCACCGGACCGGCCGGCTCTATCTGGTGAATGCGACATCGACCGACTTTCCGGGCGAGGAGGGCGAAGAGGAGGTGACGCGCTATCACCCCGACAGCTTCCGGGTGGAGACGTGGCAGCCGAATTGAGGGACGGGAACGAGGGGACAGGGCTATGAAGCGGGCGGTCTGGGCTGCACTGGGGCTGGTTTCGGGACTCGCGCTTGCGGTCCCGGCGATCGCGGCGGACGAGGGCGGCGGGCTGCCGCTCGCGCCCGCGCGCACGCTCGACTATGAAGTGTCGAGCGGCACCTTCATGTCGCTCGCCGTTTCGCCCGACGGCAAGACGATCCTCTTCGACATGCTCGGCGAAATCTATGCCGTGCCCGCGAAGGGCGGCCGCGCGGTTCCGATCGCGACGGGAATGGCGTTCGAAGTCCAGCCGACCTTCTCGCCCGACGGCAAATGGATCGCCTATGTCAGCGACCGTTCGGGCGGCGACAATGTCTGGATCGCGCGCACCGACGGCAGCGGGGCGCGGCGGATCAGCGACGAGGATGACGGTGCGGTGCGCACCTCGCCCGAGTGGAGCGCGGACGGCAAATCGGTCTACGTCAGCCGCTATCGCATCCGCATAGACCGTTACGAACTGTGGCGGCATCCGGTCGATGGCGCGCCGGGCGAACTGGTGGCACCCGCAAAGCTCGAGAAGGATGCGCCGCGCCCGGCATGGCAGAGCACACTCGGCGCGTCGGCCTCGCGCGACGGCAAATATCTCTATTATGCGCGGCGGACGGGCGATCTCTCTTTCGACGAGCCCGTGCCGTGGACCATCGTGCGCCGCGATCTGGCGAGCGGGGCCGAAAAGACGGTCATCGGAAGCTCGGGCGGACGCGAGGCAGGCAGCGAGACGTTTTTCCGTCCCGCGATTTCGCCCGACGGCAAGCTGCTCGCCTATGCGACGCGGAACATGGCGAAGACGAGCCTCCGCGTCCGCGACCTCGCGACGGGTGTCGACCGCGACCTCGGCCCCGCGCCGCTCGACATGATGAACGGCGCGGCCTGGCTCGATCTCATCCCGCGCTATGCGTTCACGCCCGACAGCAAGGCGATCCTGATTGCCTATGAGGGCAAGATCGAACGCCGGCCCGTCGATGGCAGCGCAGCCGCGCGTATTCCCTTCACGGCCAGGCTCAATCTCGCTGTCGGACCCAGCACGCGAATCGGTTTTCGCGAGGAAACCGGCCCCGTGCGCGCGAAGCTGCCGCAAGGCACGACGCCGTCCCCCGATGGCTCGCGGGTCGCCTATGCCGCGCTCGGCAGCCTCTATGTACAGCCGCTCGCAGGGGGCGCATCGCTTCGCCTCCCGGTCACGGGCGACCCGCCCTCGCTCCCGGCCTGGAGCCCCGACGGCAGGCGCCTCGCCTATGTGACCTGGAGCGAAACGGCGGGCGGGGCGGTCTGGATGATCGCGGCCGACGGGTCGGGGGCGGCGAGGAAGGTCAGCGACCTGCCGGCCTTCTACACCCACCCGAGCTTCACGCCCGATGGCAAGGCGATCCTCGCGGTGCGATCACCAGCGGCTGCGCGCCAGCATTCGAGCTTCGAGTTCGGCACCGTGCGCCCGGCCGAACTGGTTTCGATCCCGTCGACAGGCGGTGCAGCCCGCGTCGTCGCCTCGGGGCGGCTCGGCGGCCGTGCGCATTTTGTCCGCGGCGATGGCTCCGCCGCTTATCTCCTCGGCGACGAGGGGCTGATTTCGGTCGACCTCGCGAGCGGTGCGCAGCACCCGGTCGCGGCGGTGAAGGCGCAGGGCTATTATTTTACCGACCAGCTCGCCGACGCCGACGATATCCGGATCAGCCCCGACGGCAAATGGATTGCGGCGCAGACCAGCGAGCAGCTCTACGTCGCTCCGCTGCCGCAAGGTGAGAGGCGCGAGGTCGATCTGACCGCGCCCGGGAGCGCGGGGCGCAAGGTCACCGATCTCGGTGCCGATTTCTTCGAATGGCGATCGGACGGGAGCCTGATCTGGTCGGTCGGCAATTATGTGCAGATTCTGCCTGACCCCGGCGCGCCGATATCCGGGGAACGGATCGAACTCGTTGCCGAGCTGCCGCGCGCGCGGCCCGATGGCAGTTTCCTGCTCCGCGGCGCCCGGGCGCTCACGATGGCGGGCGGCGACAAAATCATCGAAGACGCTGATATCCTCGTTACCGGCGACCGCATTGCGGCGATCGGGCCGCGCGGCAGTTTTGCCGTTCCCGCGGGTACGCCCGCGCGCGAACTCGGCGGCAAGACGGTGTCGCCGGGCTTCATCGACGACCATGACCATATCGGCGGCATCCGGCGGAACGTCATAGGCTATGACGAATGGGGATTTCGAACGCGGCTCGCCTTCGGCGTCACGACCGCCTTCGATCCCTCGACGCTGGGTATCGATCAGGTCGCCTATCAGGACCTGATCGACGCGGGCCTGATCGTCGCCCCCCGCCTCCGCTCGACCGGCCCGGCGCTGTTCTCGAAGGAGCGCTTCGCCTCGCTCGACGATGTGCGCAATGTGCTGCGGCGTTACCGCGATGCCTGGGGCCTCAGGAACATCAAGCAATATCGCGGCGAAAGCCGGACGGTGCGGCAGTGGATCGCCATCGCCTCGCGCGAACTCGGCCTGCTGCCGACAACCGAGGGAAGCCACAACCCGAAGCTCATCCTGACCCAGCTCATCGACGGTTATGCTGGCAACGAACATGCGCTGCCGATCGCACCGCTCCAGGAAGATGTGCTCAAACTGTACGAGCGGATGCGCGCGAGCTATGTCGCGACGTTGCTTGTCAACACGAGCGGACCTTCGGGCCGCCATTATTATGTGGCCAAGCATGATCCGGCGCTCGATCCCAAGGTCCGGCATTTCTGGTCGCCGACCGCGATCGCGCACCGGCTCGGGCACCGCGAATGGGGTTCGCTCGACGCCTCGCGCATGCCGGCGCTCGCGGGGGATGTCGCGCGGCTAGCGGAGGCGGGCGCGCTCGTTGGAATGGGCTCGCATGGCGACGAGCCGGGGATCGGCTACCATTATGAAATGGAAGCGCACGCGCTCGGCGGCATGAAGCCGATGGCCGTCCTGCACGCGGCAACAGCGGGGGCGGCCGAGACGATCGGGCGGCTCGCCGACATGGGAACGCTCGAGGCCGGCAAATATGCCGATCTTCTGGTGTTCGGCGAAAATCCCCTAAGCGACATTCACAACACGCGCCGTCTCGAACTGGTGATGCGCGGGGGGCAGTTGTTCGAAGCCGACACGCTCGACGAGATCTGGCCGCATCCGCGAAAGCTGCCGCCGAGTTGGTTCGAAGACGAAAAAAGAGAAAGCCGGTGGCTCCCCGCTGATGGGGGCTAGTGAGCGATGTCGGTCGCGGCTCGGCTGATCAGGCGGCGACGACACCGCCTTCAACCAGCGCATCGATTTCGGCATCTGAATGACCGCATTCGCGAAGGAGCGCGCGGCTGTCGGCGCCGAGACCGCGCGGCGCGATGTCGGGCGCCCGGGCGATGCCCTCGAAGAGCACCGGCTGGGGCAGGCTGCGCGCGATCCCGTCGGCATAGCCGGGCGCCACGTCGAAGAATCCGATCTCCGCGAGATGGGGATCGTGGAGCAGCGCCTGAAGATCGGGCACCTGCGAGCAGGGGATGTCGCGCGCCGCGAGAGCGGCAAGCCACGCTTCTGTCGTGCGCGCCGGCAGGCACTCGGCAACGAGCGCATAGAGCTCGTCGATGTGCGCGGGACGTTCGCGCGGATCGTGGAACCAGGGCTCGCGCGTCACATCTTCGCGTCCGACTTCGGCCAGGAAGGCGCGCCATTGCCGGTCGGTATAGGGAAGGACGGCGATCCACCCGTCGGCGGTGCGGAAGGGTCTCCGATTGGGCGACAGGATGCGGGGGTAGCCGACCGTGCCATCCTCGGTGAAGGTCGCGCCGGCGAGATGTTCGTTGAGCATGAAGGATGCGAGCGCCTCGAACATCGGGACCTCGATCTTGATCGCGCCTTCGCGGCCGCGCGCGCGCGCGACGAGCGCGGCGAGGACGGCATAGACCGCGTGCAGTGCGGCGACCTTGTCAGCGAGGATCGTGGGGACGAAGCGCGGATCGCCTCCGCCCGCCGCGCCCAGGCCCGCAATCCCGCTCGCCGCCTGGATGATGTCGTCGAAGGCCGGGCGATCACGATAGCGACCCGCCTGACCGAAACCGATCGCGGCGCAGTGGATGATTGCCGGGTTGATCGCGGCGACCGCCTCGAAACCGAGCCCGAGCCGTTCGGCGGCGTCGATCCGCATATTGTGAAACAGGATGTCAGAGGTCTTGATCAGTTTCGCCAGCGCTGCGCGGCCCTCGGGCGCCTTGAGATCGAGCGCGAGCATGCGCTTGTTACGGTTGTTGTTAAGGAAGAGCGCGCCGCCGCCGGGGCCAGCGGGGTGGGCATGGCGCGCGATGTCGCCCTCGAGCGGCTCGACCTTGATCACCTCGGCGCCGAGGTCGGCGAGCATCTGGCCCGCATAGGGGCCGAGGACGACGGCCCCGACCTCGATGATCCGAATCCCCTCGAGCAATGGCAACATCATCATCTCCTTCGGATTTTTGTTTCCATATGGAGACGAATATGTCCACACCAAGAACTGGAGACTCGATGGAAAATGCGTCGTCGCACGACCGTCGCGACGGCTGGGCACAGCTTTCGGGCGCCATTTTTTCCCGGCTATCCGCGGGTAATCATACTTCAAGGCGGAAAATCCACCCATCAAAGTCCGCTTTTACCCGAATCCGATCAACCACAGTTTTGCAACCGATCTACACTCGCAGGGTCACAGGGAAATGGACCAAGGGATGGGTCTGGATCGGATAGGGAAGGGGGCGTTATGACAAGAGTTCGTCTACGCCGTGCGGGAATGGCGCGCGGATCGATCGGCGTATCGTTGCTGGCACTGGCGTTTGCATCGCCGGCGCAAGCGCAGACGTCGGACACCGAGGATCGCTCGGACATCGTGGTGACAGGTACGACCGCGACCACGGCGACCAAGACCGATACCCCCATCCTGCGCGTTCCGCAGGCCATCGAAATCGTCACGACCGAGGAAATGCAGGATCGCGGTGCGCTGAATATTCGCGAAGCGCTGAAATATACATCCGGCGTCTCCAACGCGTCGGATGACTCGCGCGGCGATTTCAACATCATCCGCGGTCATGAATCGGTCCTGTTCGTCGATGGTCTGAAGCGCAACTACGGTTTTGTTTTCATGCCGCGCGTCGACGTCAACACGCTGGAACGCGTCGAAGTCCTCATCGGCCCGGCATCCGTGCTCTACGGTTCGGGGAGTGCAAGCGGCGTCACCAACATGCAGACGAAGCGGCCGCAGTTCGAATTCGGCGGCAGCGCGAGCGTCAGCTATGGTACATTCGATCGCAAGGAAGGCGTTTTCGATGTCACCGGGCCGCTCAGCGACACTGTTGCCGTGCGCTTCACCGGCGTGCTGCGCGACTCCGATTCGCGCATGGATTACACCCCCAACGATCGCCAACTGGCGCAAGCCTCGATTGCGTGGCGTCCGTCGGACCGCACGGACATCACCGCGATCGGTATCTATCAGCACGACAAGAACCCGCCGAACTACAACATCGTACCGCTGGTCGCATCGCTCTATGCACGGCCCGGTGAGCGTATTCCCGACTCGCGGTTCTTCGGCGAGCCGGGGATCAACAAGGGCGATAAGGAGTATACCGCGCTCAGCCTGCTTGCGACCCATCAGTTCTCGGATGCGCTCACGTTCCGCAGTTCGAACCGTTACACCTGGGCGAATACCCAGCAGGCCGAATATTATCTGGCCACCTATTTCGGCTCGGGTCCGCTTGATCCGTTCGTCCCCGCCGGCAGCACGCGTGTGCCGCGCAACCTGTATGCGATCGACGTCAAATATAACGTCTTCAACACCGACAACAGCCTCGCGTTCAAGTTCGATACCGGACCCGCTTCGCACCAGATTCTTGCCGGTATCGACTATTCCTACTTCAAGAACGCCTATCAGCAGGTCTTTGTCAGCGGCATCGACACGATCGACGTCTACAACCCCGTCTATGGCACTGGCGCCGCGCCCGTGCTGGGCGCGACCACGACCGAGGTGCTGAAACAGACCGGCTTTTATCTGCAGGACCAGGTTGATTTCGGCGAAATCGCGTCGCTTGTCCTCGGTATTCGTCATGACCGCTATCGGCGGAACGAGACCGCCAAGCCGCGGGAATCCACGAACACGACGACCAAGCGCGCGGGCCTGACAATCAACGCCACGCCGACGCTCGCGCCCTATATCAGCTACGCGGAATCCTTCCTTCCGATCGTTGGCCAGAACCAGCTTGGTCAGACCTATGTGCCCTTGTCCGGCAAGCAGAAGGAAATCGGCGTCAAGTGGCAGCCGCTCCGGTCAACGATGCTGCGCGTGTCGCTTTATGATCTGAAGGAAAACAACGCGCTGCGGACCGATCCTGATAATCCGTTTCTTCAGACCCAGACCGGCTCCAAGAAATCGCGCGGTGTCGAGTTCCAGGCCAACCATAATGTCCAGGACGATCTCTCGCTGGTCGCGGCCTTCTCATACGGCACGGTCAAACTCTCGGGCCAAGACTATCAGGCAGAGGGCGTTCCGCAATATATGGCCAGCCTGTTCGGCGCGAAGACGATCGCACTCACCGAGGACATCAGCATGCGTGTGGGTGGCGGCGTGCGCTATAATGGCGCAACGACGTCGCGCAGCGGCACCTTTATCGTCGAAGCACCCAGCTACACGCTGGTCGATGCGATGGCCGCCTTCGACTACAGGAACTGGACGCTGCAGTTGAATGCGGTGAACCTGTTCGACGAGCGATATTATCCGGGCTGCTCGGTCTTCGGCTCGTGCGCCAATGGCGAGCCGCGCACGGTCCAGGGGACGCTGACCTACCGGTTCTGAGCCGGGCAATAATCTGAATTTCGGAGGCGGCGGTCGGGAGCATCCTCGACCGCCGTTTTCGTCGGGGTTCGGGTCGCACGAGAGGAATTGCGAACGGTGAGCAGGCAAGGATCAGACGAGCTTCTGGGTATGAACAGCCGCATCACACGGCGCGATTTCGTGAATGGTGTGATTGCCGCCGGAGGCGCGGGGCTGATGTCGGGATGCGGCGGGCCGGGCGGAGCGGCGGACGGTCCCTGGGCTCCGTCGGGATCGCCCTGGACGGGCTACGGCGGCGTTGGCGATTATGCCTGGTCGAACGGTAATACGCAGGCCGTTGTCGATGCCGCGCATGGTATTCGCGATCGCCTTTATGCCGACCCGGCCGCCAAACCGGTCGATGAGGATTTCGACCTCGTGATCGTCGGCGGGGGCTTTTCCGGCATGACGGCCGCCTATGAATTTTCGAAGCGCGCGGCGGCGGGTGCGACCTGCCTGCTGCTCGACAATCATCCCGTCGTTGGGGGCGAGGCCAAGCAGAACGAGTTCGACGTCGACGGTCATCGCCTGATCGCGCCGCAAGGATCGAACGGCGCTATCGTCCCCCACGCCAATTATGTCCGGGGCAGCTTCGGCGAGGGCACCTATGATATTTTCACCGACTATTACCGCGAGTTCGGCCTGCCGACGAAATACGAACTCGAGCCGCTGGGCGGCGGCGCCGAGAAATATGAACTGACCGACTATCATTTCGGACCGATGGTCCCGGCGTGGGAAAAGGCATATGCCACCGGCTATCATTTTCCGGGGAAGGGCTGGGTCGCCAATCCGACCAAGGACGGGTTCGCGAGCACGCCCTGGTCCGAAGGGGCGCGGAGGCAACTCGACGATTTTGTCGCCGATCGCCGCGACGTCCTGGCGGGCGTCCCCGATCCCGAGAAATGGCTCGACACGATCACCTATTATGATCTGCTCGACAAGCTCGGCTATGGCGCCGAGGTCCGCAGCTATATCGATCCCGGTATCGCCGTCGGCAATTACGGGATGTCCGGCAGCGCCATCTCGGCCTTTGCCGCGCACCGGCTTCGCCTCCCGGGCACGACGATCAAGGGCAAGGTGATTTCGTCGAGCGATATCGGCCTCGTCTCCTTTCCCGGCGGCAACACCGCTTTCATGCGCATCATGCTGCAGCGGATGATCCCTGGAGCTATCCGGACCGAGGGCCAAGGCAGCCTTGCCGCGGTCGGGGGGACGATTGAGCCGGCGAAGATCGACCGGCCGGGCAACAGGGTCCGTATTCGCCTGGGCTCGACCGCGATCGACGTGCGTCATCCGGGCGATCCCGCGAAGGCCGAGCATGCGATCGTCAGCTATGTCCGAGACGGAAAGGTACGCCGCGCAAGGGCCAAGGCCGTGGTCATGGCGTCGGGCGGCTGGGTCAACCGCAACATCGTCGCGGACCTCCCGGCGGCGCACCGCGCCGCCTATGGCGAGTTTCACCACGGGCCGGTGATGATCGCCAATGTCGCGCTTCGCAACTGGCGCTTCTTCGACAAGCTCGGTTTCACCAATACGCGCTGGTTCGATGCGCTCGGCTGGCAGACCTCGATCCGCCGCAACGTCGTATTGGGCAAGGCAGAGCCCTTCACGCCCGACAGCCCGACCGTACTGACCTTCTATATTCCTTTCCTCCATCCCGATCTTCCCGGCGCCGCGCAGGGACCCGCGGGGCGGGCGCGGCTGTTCGCGACGAGCTATGCCGATTTCGAGCGGCAACTGCGCGAGCAGCTGACTGCGGGTTTTGCCGCCGCCGGCTTCGATGCAAAGCGCGACATTGCCGGGATCATCCTCAATCGCTGGGGTCACGCCTATGTTGCGCCGCAGCCGGGGTTCTATTTTGGCCGCGATGGAGCGCCGCCGCCGTCCGACATCATCCGCCAGCCGCACGGCCGCATTGTCTTCGCCCATTCGGAGCTGCTCGGCGAGATGGCGATGGCGCATGCGATGCACGAGGCTCACCGCGCGGCGGGCCAGATCATGACGATGCTTTGAGGATCAGGTTTCGGCCCACATCCGCCAGAGGTCGCTCGTGTTGCGCGTGAGCGTATCGAAGGCTGCGCTCTTGCCGCTCTCGGCGAACATGGTGACGCGCAGATTTTCGAGTTCGAACAGGATGCGCCGCTTGTCGGCTTCGCGCACGAGGCTCTGGATCCAGCCGACCGCGACGTCGCGCCGGCCCGAGGCGACCTTCACGACCTGATGGACCGAATTGGCGGGGTAGAGGATCGCGGCCCCGGCGGGCAGCTTGAACGATCGCGTGCCCGCGGGTTCGTCGATCTCGAGTTCGCCGCCCTCATAGCTGTCCGGATCGGACAGGAAGAGGGTATAGGCAAGGTCGATCCGCGTCTGCGGACTTTCGCCCATCAGCGCGTTGTCGACATGCGGGCCGTAGCCCATGCCTTCGGTGTAGCGGCTGAAGAGGATCGGGCGCATCGTGCGCGGCATCGCGGCGGCCGCGAAGAAGCGATTGGCGGCGAGCGCCTGCGTGACTACGGCCTGCATTGCTACATAGTCCCTGGAATCACCGGCTACTTGCCGGTTTTCCTTGACCCCGGCAGCAACCCAGCCCGCGGTCTCGCGCCCGTCGATGAAGCGCTGCCTGTCCATCATGGCGACCAGCTTTTGAAGCTGGTCGCCGTTCAGGATATCGGGAATGCAAATCAGCAAACGGCCGGTCCCTACATATCGGGCGCCGCACCCTTTTTGAGCGCATGCGCCTTGCCCGAGACGGTCCCGTCGGGCTTCACCATTGCGACGCTATCCATCACGAAGAACATTGTATAGCAGCCAGTGATCTGGGACTTGCCCGCCCAGGCAACATCGACGCAGAGCTTGTTGTCCTCGGCCTTCCAGCTTCCGGTGACCGGTTCCTTCACCTGTGCGCTGCAGACGCCTTCATAGAGGAGAAAGCCGTCACCCGGGACTTCGGTCTTCGGGCATTTCTTGAGATCGGTCGGATCGTAGCGGATGTTGTAGCCGCCGACCCGGCCGTCGGCGCTATATTGGTGCGCATAATGATACGGAATGGCGAGGGTGTTTCCGCCGAGCGATTTCTGGATCTGTTCGGTCGTGAGCGCCGGGAAGGACAGGGTCGGCCAGACGCGGTGCGAACCGATGCCATTCTCGCCGCCTTCGCCGGCAAGCATGAGCGAAAGCGCCTTGTCGAAGCCCGTCGGATAGACGAAGTCGCTCGGCACCGGCGAGGTCGGTGCATTGGGGTCGGCCATCGCTCCGGCGGGCACGGCCATCGTCGTCGCGGCCGCGGCGCCCGCCGCCACCGTCCAGAGCTTCATCGTGAATTTCTGCATGTTTCGAAACCTCCCTGACTGAAACGGCGCCCATGCACCGAATCTTCCCGGGCCGAAGACAGCATAAAGCGACCGTACGGTCAGCAGGGTCTTTGGGTAAGCGGCGATGCGCAAAGGGTAAGACGGGTATTTTGCAGCTAGCTCGCGCTGCGTCTCGTCCTCCCGCGCGGCTTTTTGCGCCACCACAGGAGCAGGCCGAGAATTATCACGACCACAAGCCAGACCCCGATCGCCAGCGCTAGGATCCGGCCTGCCAGCCCGATGCCCTCGCCGGTATGAAGCGGATAGAGGGAACCGACGAAGGTCGACGCCGCGTCGGCGTCGGCCGCGGGCCAGGCGCCCCGGATATCACCGTTATTCGCATTCACAACGACAAGGCTGCCGCCATAGCCGCCGCGATAGAGTTCGCCGGGCGCGCGCAGCCAGACATAATAGCTTGCATCCTCGCGCGAGGGCAGCGTCGTCCCGACGAACCGGCTTCCGGGGATCGCCGCGACGGCTGCGCGCACGGCGGCGGCGAAGCCGACGGGCGTGCCCGCCGCGGGGTTGGCTGGCAGGCTGACTTCATGGGCGCCAAGCGCCCCGCGCACCTGATCCTCGAACAATATCAATGTTCCGGTTCCCGCGACCACGATGGCGGGCAGGACGGCCCAAAGGCCGATCGCGCGGTGCCATGAATAGAGGCCGGCGCGCGAACCGATATGGCCTCGAGCGGCTAGGACAGCGCGCCAGCCGCCGTGTCGCGGCCAAGCGGCCACGAGCCCGAAGACGAGGTTGGTGACGAGAAGCAGTCCCGCGATGGCGAGGATCCAGTGACCCGTCCGCCCTGCGACGAGCGTGAGATGGACCTCGCGCATCAGTGCGAGGAAACTATATTTGTCCGCCTTCCGGTCACGCAAGATCTTGCCCGCCCCATCGATATAGGCTTTGTGATCATCGCCGGCGGTGGTCGCGAAGAATAGGATATAGCGATCGCGAAGCCCGGCGGTCGTCCAGATCCAGTGGACCTTGGCGTCTCCCCCTGCCGCGGCGATATCGTCGATCCGGTGCTCGATTGCCGTGAGGTTTGTCGGCGTATGGCGCGTCGTCAGCAGCGCGTCCTCCGCCTCGAAGTGAAATGAAAGCAGGATACCGGTCAGCGCCTGCACGAGCCAGATCGCCGCAGCTCCGAGACCAAGCCAGCGGTGCAGCCTGACGATTGTCCGCCCCCCGGTGCGGGGCGGGGCCTTATCCTGGATCATGTCGTTCATTCTGTCCTGGGGCTTCATAGTGCGGCACCGAGACGGCAGAGCGCCGTCCGCTGCTCCTCTCTGTCCATGCTTGCAAACCCGATGCGCAGGCCGTGCGGCGCTCTGTCCCGCTGACGATAGCTTTCCGACGACGCGAAGCGCAGTCCAGCCGCAGTTGCCCGGCGTTCGATCGCGCCGATATCGCTCCGGAAGCGCAGCCAGAAGGCAAGACCGCCTTCGGGAAGGCGATAGTCGACGCGGTCGCCGAGAAGATCGTCGAGATTATTGGCGAAGGCGCCGCGCCGCTCTGCGTAGACCTGTCGCGTGGTTCGCAAATGGCGCGGCAGATCCCCCTTTGCAATCAGATGCGCGACCGTCTCCTCCTCAAGCGCATTGCCCATGCCGTCGGTCAGCGACACATGATGCGCGAGGGCATCGATGACCGGGCGCGGGGCGACAGCGAAGCCCAGCCGGAGTGTCGGAAGCAGCAGCTTCGACATCGAACCGACATAGATGGTTTCGGCGGGCGCATAGGAGGCTATCGGGAGGTGCGGCTGCGATTCGAAATGAAACTCGTGATCATAATCATCCTCGATGATCGCGAAGCCATGGAGACGCGCGAGTTCGACAAGGCGGAGGCGTCGTTCGGGACGCATGACGACGGTGGTCGGAAACTGATGATGCGGTGTGACGAACGCCGCGCGTACCCGTCGCAGCCGGCATGCCGCGGCGACGTCATCGATATCGATCCCACCCTCGTCGAGCGACACCGGCAGCACCTCTGCACCGCGCGCGCGCATCGCGGCGACCGCCGGCTCATAGGTGAGTTCCTCGACGAGTATGGTATCGCCCGGCTGCACTAGGAGCTGGCAGGCGAGGTGGATGGCATTCTGGCTTCCGCGGGTGATGCAGACATTGTCCTTGCCGATATCCATGCCGCGCCCCGAGCGCAGCATGTTGGCGATCGCGATGCGTAGCGTTTCGGCACCCCTCGGGTCGCGGTACCGAAAGCCGTTCTCGCGCGCGAGCCGGTGCGCCGCCGAACGGTAGCTGCGCACGAGGAGGTTGTAGCGGAACAGGCGGCCGTCGGGCGTTCCCTCGTCGAGACGAATACCGGGACCTTCGGGCAGGGCGAGCGCCCGGTCCGGCGGCGCGGCAAAGCCGTATGACACGTCGCCTTGCTGCGCGATCGAACCAGGCGTGGTGCGGCTCGAATCGGGCAGGTCGGCCGCGACCGACGTTCCGCGCGTGCCGTGGCTTGTCAGCCATCCCTGGGCGATCAGATCCCGATAGGCGAGAACAATCGTTTTGCGGTTGAGTTCAAGCGTCCGGGCGAGATCGCGGCTGCTCGGAAGATAGGTGCCCGAGGCGAGCGCACCACGCTCGATATCGTGGACAATGGCACTGATGATCTGGAAATGGACCGGCTCGCGGCGATCCCGATCGAGACGGTCGCCGAGGCCGATGGACCAGTTCTGCACCGTCGAACCTCCCTTCGCTTGTCGCCGGGGCAGATATATCCAGTGGCAACGCGCCGCCGAAAGCGACGCGACGGGTAAGGGGACGGGAAAATTGGGTGCGGGTCGTCGCAAACCGCCTTTCAAGGCGCGCGGCCGTGCCCGTCATACTTACCCGTCTTCTGATATATTTACCCTCAATCGGGGTTCGCTCGGGACCCTGCTTGATGTTGAATGGGTTTCGGGGGAGGACGACCGCAGGGTCGTTGCGCTCCAAGGGGTCAGGGCTTCGGCATCTCGGCGGCGGACGCGGTGTCATCGCTCCGGCCGCGACCGGATTTCCAGATTCGAACAGGGGCCGCATCCCCAGGATCGCAGCCTATTTGCCGGGGAGTGAATATGTCGAAGCCTGCCGTCACCGCCATTGCCGCCGCTCTGCTTCTTTCGACGAGCGGCGTCGCCCGTGCCGCGGACAAGGGAAGCGCGGACCTGATACTGACCAACGCGCGCGTCTATACCGTCGAGCGCGGGCAGCCTTGGGCCGAGGCCATCGCGGTCAAGGATGGCAAGATCGTTGCGGTGGGCAGCAGCGCAGCCGTCGGCAAATTGCGCGGCGCGGCGACGAGGATGGTCGACCTGAAGGGCAAGCTCGTGCTTCCGGCATTCGGCGACGCGCACGTCCATCCGCTGTTCGGCGCCCTGTCGCGATCGCGCTGTCCGCTTCAGGACGGGAAGACGATCGCGGATTATCAGGCGCTGATCGCGAAATGCGTCGCCGCCGCGCCCGGTGACGGCGCGGTCTACGGCATCGGCTGGAGCGACGCGCTGTTTCCGCCAAACGGCATCCCGCGCAAGGAATTGCTCGACAAGGTCACGACCGCACGGCCGCTCATCTTCGAATCTACCGGCGGGCATACCTATTGGCTGAATTCGAAGGCGCTCGAGGTCGCGAATATCACCCGAGCGACGAAGGACCCCGCGAACGGCACGATCGACCGCGATCCCGCGACGGGCGAGCCGGTCGGCAGCCTTCAGGAAGCGGCCATGGATCTCGTCAAGCATATGATCCCGCCGCCCTCGGCGAGCGAAATTCAGAGCTCGATCCTTTACGTCGCCGACCATTTCAACAGCCTCGGCATCGTGAACTGGAACGACGCCGGCGTCGAATATGAGGACGACGGCGGCAGCGCGATGGTCGATGCCTACAAGGCGGTGCTCGATGCGGGAAAGCTCACGAGCCATGTCGCCGTGTCGCTCAAATGGAAGAATGAGCAGGGGCTGGAGCAGCTCCCGGGGCTGCTGCGGGCGGCCGAGCGTGCCAACGGTCTCGGTATCCCGACGCACACGGTCAAATTCTATGTCGACGGCGTCATACCGCAAAAGACCGCCTTCATGATTGCTCCCTATGAAAACAGCGGTGACGAGCGCGGCACGCCGCAGATCGCTCCCGAGGTGCTGAAGCAGGCAGTAACCGCGGTCGACGGCAAGGGCATGCACGCCTTCCTGCACGCGATCGGCGACGGGGGTGTGCGGGTCTCGCTCGACGCAGTCGAGGCGGCGCGCACGGTGAACGGCACCAGGCCGACGCACCATATGATCACGCATATGAATGTCGTCGATCCCGCCGATCAGCCGCGCTTCGGCAAATTGTCGACCTTCGCGCAGTTCCAGCCGACATGGGCATCCTGGTACGATTATATGGACCTCACCGTTGCGGCGATCGGTCCAGAGCGGTCGACCTATATCTATCCCGCCGGCAGCATCGTGCGCGCCGGCGGCAAGCTCGCCTATGGCGCCGACTGGCCGGTCGGCGGCGCCAATCCGCTCGAGGGGATCGAGGTGGCGATGACGCGGCGCACGGCGGGCGACCCGAATGCGAAGCCGCTGCTTCCCGCCGAAGGCATCGGCATCGAGGAAGCGATCGCCAGTCACACGATCAACGTCGCGTATGTGAACGGCTTCGACGCCGTCACCGGCTCGATCAAGGCCGGCAAGAGCGCCGACCTGGTTGTGCTCGACAAGGATATCTTCAAGCTGCCGGCCCATGAGGTTTCGAAGGCCAAGGTGCTCGTCACCGTCTTCAAGGGCAGGCCCGTGTTCGGCAACTGGGAGGGGGTCGCCCGATAATCAGGGCCAGCGCATCACCGAGCGCATCGTCGCGGTAATCGAGCGATGCGGCACGGTGACGTGCGTCTCGCCGTCGAGCAGCAGATATTCGCTGCGCAGCCCTTGGCCCGACAGCGGCGCGAGGCGCGCTGCGAGCGCCGCGCTGTCCTGTGCGATCGAGCCCTCGGTCTCATATTCGCCCGCGATCAGCAGCAACCGCGTGCGGCGCGCGACGATGCCGTCCTCCCCGGCGCGGGCACGCCACGCCGCTTCTTCGGCGAGGATCGCCTGATCGTCCCACCAGATCGAAGGGCTGGCGGCGACGATCGTATCGAACGCGCCCGGATGTGAAAAGAAGAGATGGAGCGCGAACAATCCGCCGAGCGAATGGCCGTAGAGCGCCTGCCGTCGGGGATGCACCCTGTAGCGCTTCGCGATCGCGGGCTTCAGTTCGTCCAGCAGGAAGGCGCGAAACGCATCGCGGCCGCCCGAAGGATATTCGGCGTAGAGTCGTTTGAGATCGGGCGCCGTGATCGGAGCGGTAAAATCCTCCATCCGGCGCGGATCATAGACCTGTTCGCCGGGATGGCCGATGCCGACGACGATCATCTTGTCGAGATTGCGGTCGCCGAACCCCTGAATGCGCCGCGCCTCGGCGAAGCCTGCGAACATCGCGTTGCCGTCGAGCAGGTAGAGGATCGGATAGCCGTCCTCGGGCGGTGCGCCGGCGGGGCGCGAGACGAAGATGCGATAGGTCCGCCCGGTCGCGGCGCGCATGTTCCAGCTCTCGGTTTCGGGCATGGTATAGGCCGAGGCAGCGGGAGCTTCGGCAGCGACCGCCGGCAACGGCAGCGCGAGGGTGAGCGCGAGGCTCGCGGCGAGGGGCTTCACGCGCTTTGCCGCCGGCGCAGGCGCAGCACGGCAAGATAGGCAAAGGCGGCGAGGAAGGTCGCGTCGAGCGCGGGCACCGTGGTCAGCGTCCAGCCGAGTCGGGTCGCGGGCAGCGTGACTGCAAGGCTTCCTATCCAGACACCGATGGCTTCCCAGCGCACCGACACCATCGGTACGTCTTCCATGCCGCGAAAGGTGATGAAGCCGTCGATGACGTAGATCGCCGCGATCGGCGGGATGATCAATCCGAGCGCGATCAGGAACGGAATGAAGCCGTTGATGATTCCGAGAAGCGCGAACAGGCATCCGATTGCCCCGCCGACGACGATGATCACGCCCTGCCGCAGTCGCGGAAAGGTCGCTGCCATCGACAGGCCGGCGGAATAGAGGTTGAGCGCGTTAATCGTCCACACCGAAAGGACAAGCATCGCGAGTGCGGGAACGCCGAAGCCCATCGCGACGACGAGCTTCATGATGTCGGTCTGGCCCGTCGCGAGCGCGATCAGCGCCGATACCAGCATGATTACGGGCGCACAGAAGGGGAAGGACAGCAGCATCGCGGACACCGCTCCCCTTTCGGTGCGGATGAAGCGCGACAGGTCGGGCATGGCGGCAACGGTGAGCAGATTGCCGCCGACGAGCGAGGAGAGGGCGATGCCGAAGCTCATCGGCACCGGCGGCGCGGCCGCGGGACCGAGATCGGGGGCGGGATTGTCTCCGAGAGCGGAAACGCAGAGCGCGATGAGGATCACGCCGACGAAGGGCACGGCGATCATGGCGAGCCGGTCGAGCGTCCGGAAGCCCCAGATCGTCGACAGGGTGATGATCACGCTACCCACGATCACGAACAGGTTGAAATCCCCGGGAAAGCCATAGCCCTGCTGTGCGGCGGCGGCCATCGCATCCCCGAAGAAGGATACGTTCACGCCGAACCAGCAGAAATGGATGATCGCGATGACGATATTGACGAGCGCGGCGCCCCACAGCCCGAAGGATCGCTGGACGAGCGTGTAGGTGGTCAGGCGCGTGCGGACGCTGACCAGCGCGGTGAGGCAGGCGCCCGCGCACAGGATCAGACCGGCGCAGAGCGCAGCAAGGGCCGCCTGGTTCAAGCCGAGCGCAAGACCCGCCTGTGCATTGTTGAGGAAGCCGGGCAGCGAGAAAGTGAAGCTCGCGATGATCAGCGCGACGCGCCAGCCGGGGATGGTCAGTTCCTCGGGCAGCCGCCCGCTCGCATAATTGCCACCGGGCGCTGCGCTCATGCGGTCTCCGACAGGTTGAGTGTTTCGACCGGCGCAAAGTCGAACGCCATGCCGAAGGCTCGCGGCCCCACGAAGGAAAGCGCTTGTTCGTCGCGCAGTATCGCCGGCGCGGCCGCGGCGATGACTTTCACCCGCTGACCATATTTGAGCTTCTCGGTAGTGATGGTGTCGGCGGTGTCGCGGTCCATGAGCGTGATGATATCGGGGACCATCGCGAGAATCTTGCCGTCGCGCTTTGCGACGAGATTCTCGTTCTGGAACTCGACTTCCATGCGCGACCCGTCGCCGAATCCCTCGATCGTCACCCTCCCGACCGAAAATCCCTCGCGCGTCTCCCGCTCGAGGTCGACGATCTTGCCGTCGAAGAGGGTGAGGCAGTGTGGATAGAGACCCGTTGCCTCGAGCGCGGCGCCCAGCGCCTCGAACGGATCTTCGCCAACGGCGCGGGCCTCGCGTATCGCGCGGCCGATGGCGATCGCCGCGGTGATGCTGCCCGGCACGGCATGCTGGCGGGCTTCGGCACCGCTCAGCGGATATTCGACCATGTGCGCGATGCCGCCGAGCGAAACCACCAGCGCGCGGGCGGCGCGCTCGTGCGCGAGATTGTCTTCGGTATTGATGACATTCAGCGATCCGTCGGCGGCCGTGAGCACCGACGGGCAGGCGGAGAGGCCACGAATGTTGAAGATTGCCATCTGCGATTCGGGAAAGGCACGCCCCATGCCGTCGCAGTCTACGACGGGAATGCCGAGTTCGGCGGCGGCGATCAGCGGAGCCAAGCCGTTGCCGCCGCCGATTTCGATGGGCAGTACAGCATCGATCGGTCGTCCCATGATCTCCTCGAGCCGTCGCAGTCCGGCGACGGCTTCGCCCCCATTGGGGAGTTTTTCGACCGATACGGTCGGCGCTCCGATCCACCCGCACGGCGCGAGCAGGGCATCGTCCGCGATTTCGGAAAGCGAGACAAGCTCGAAAGCGCCGCGGCGGGCCAGAGCGGCTTCGGCGAGGAGCAGGCTGTAATAGGGATCGCCGCCGCCGCCCGATCCGAGGAAGGCGGCGCCGCGCGCCAGATCCTGGAGTTCGCTTTCCCGTTCAATGCGCATGACGCGTCTCCGTGAACGCCGTATCGACGGAGCTCGCATCTTCGGCAAGGTCGCCGACGGCCTTCATGCGGAGCTGCGCCGAGCGACCGGGAAGGTAGGAGAGAAAGACCTCGTCCATGTCGACGATCTCCACGCTGTCTTTCGTCGCGCCGGCGGCGACGGCGCGCGCCAGAAGGGTTTCGCGCATGCGCGCGAGTGCGACCGGGCGCGGTTCGACATCATAATCGACGATCCGTTCGGCCTGCGCGCCGACCTGGGCGATCGCGGCGCCCACGGCATTCGCGACTGCCGCGTGGTCGGGGCGCACGACCTTCGCCGCGCCCTTGATGTCGTCTTCAATCAGGAAATGGCCGCCGCCCACCGCGATGATCGTCGTATCTCCCGACGCGGTCTTCATGCGGTCGATACCGTCCGCAAGCATCGCCTGGATACGGGCGATAATCGCGTCGCGCAGCGAAGGCGCGAGGTCCGGAAGCTTCGCGGTGTCGCCGAACGCGGCCTTGCCCGCGGCAACCGCGACGTCGCTCGCGGTCAGCGTCGTGCCGCCGAAGAGGAAGCTGTCCTCGGTGATCCGGTAGCCGACCGAGTCGGGCCCGATGACGAAATCATCGTCTCCGGCGCCGAGCCGGATGCAGGTGCCGCCGCCGAGACCGATCGCGAGAATGTCGGGCATGCGGAAATTGGTTCGCACCCCGCCGATATCGACCGCGATCGAGGATTCGCGGGGAAAGCCATTGGCCAAGACGCCGATGTCGCAGGTCGTACCGCCGACGTCCATGACGATGCCATTGTCGACCCCCGTGAGGAAGGCCGCGCCGCGCATGCTGTTGGTCGGACCCGAGCCGATCGTCATCACGGGATAGCGTGCCGCCTCCGCGGCCGAAATCAGCGTTCCGTCATTCTGCGAGATATAAAGCGGCGCCGCGATTCCAATCGCGGACAGGGCATCTCCGAGCGAGGACACGACCCGGCCGGCGAGGGTCGCGAGGGCCGCGTTGATGATGGTGCCATTCTCGCGCTCGATCAGGCCGAGGCGTCCGACGCTATGCGACAGACTCACGCGGGCGGCGGGATGGATGTCGGCGATGAGCACGGCGGCGCGTTCTTCCATCGCGGCATTGACCGGGGCGAAGGCGCAGCTCACGGCGATGCTGGCGATCCCTTCGTCGCGGCAGGCCTGCGCGGCGGCGCGAACTGCGGTCTCGTCGAGCGGTGAAATTTCGCGCCCGTCGACCTCATAGCCGCCGCGAAGGAGGAAGGTCGCGCCCTCGATCTGCCGGGCAAGTGCCTCGGGCCAGCCGGTAAGCGGAGGCAGGGCCTCGCCCGAGGGGCTCGCGAGCCGAATGATGCCGACCCGGTCGAGGCGGCGGCGCTCGACGAGCGCGTTGGTGAAATGGGTGGTGCCGATCATGACGGCCCCGATCGCGCTCGCCGCGATCCCGGCTTCGCCAAGAAGATCGCCGATCGCCGCGGTGACGCCCGCGCTGACATCGGCGCTCGTCGGCCTTTTGGTCGACGCGACGACACGTCGTCCATCGATCAGGACCGCATCGGTGTTCGTACCCCCGACATCGACACCAATCCGCACCTCGGCATTCTCCCTCAACCTCGTGGCGCCGATTACACTGGGGGGCATGGGGCCGCGCAACGCGTAAAACGGGTGCCGGGGAGCGCGGACGGGTAATGGCTTCCTGCAAGACGGGTAAGGCTTTGGAGACAGTTGTCAGAACTGTCATCGATCCGTAACCTCCATGACCGGAAACCGACGACCGCGCGTACGAGGTTCAGCAATGCAGGACTTGATTGCCGCCAAGTTCAATCCGCCCATGTGGATGGGCGACCAGATCCGCAGGGACATGCTCCTCGCGCGGATGCACGGCAGTTTGACCCGTCGCCTGACGCTTGTTCATGCGCCCGCGGGCTATGGCAAGACGAGCCTTCTGTCACAGTGGCGCGACAGCATCGATCCCGCCTCGGCAGAGGTCGCATGGCTGACGCTGGAGCGCGACGACCGCGATCTCAAGCGCTTCGTCAAATATCTGCTTCTCGCGCTTCGCCGCGATCGCGAGGAGGAGGGCGCGAAGGCCGCGCTGGACCTGCCGCCGCGCGCGGCGCTGTCGGCGATCATCAACGAGCTTGCCGAACGGCCCCTTCCGGTGATCCTCATTCTCGACGATCTCCATCATGCCTTCAGCGAAAGCGTCGGTCAGTTCCTGGAATCGCTCGTCCGTCTCGCGCCGCCGAATTGTCATTTCCTGTTTGCGTCGCGCGACTATCCGTGGATCGGCCAGTCGATCCTCGCCGCGGAGGAGCAGCTGCTCGAGATCGGGCCCGCAGAGCTGCGATTTTCCGCTGCCGAAACCGAATGCCTTTTGACGCGGACCGATCGCCCGCTCGAGACGCTCGACATCGAAACTTTGCTCGACCGCACGGAGGGCTGGCCGATCGCGGTGCAGCTCGCTTCGCTGTCGATCAAGCGCGGCCTCGGCGCCGAGCGGGTGATCGACGAATATTGCGGATCGAGCAGCGATCTCGCGCGATACCTTTCCGAACAGGTGTTGATGACGTTGCCGCAGGAGACGCGCGACATCGTCGCGCGGACGGCGCTTGCCGACCGGCTCACGGGCGAGATGGTCGATCTTCTCTGCGAACGGCAGGACGGCTGGATGGTCCTCGAGCGCCTTGAACAGCAAGGTGTCTTCCTGTCGCCGGTCAGCTGGGATCGCCGCGAATATCGCTATCACCAGCTGTTCGCCGAATATCTGCGCGATCGCTTCGAGCGCTCGGACCGCGCGCAGTTCGCGGCGCTCCAGCGGCGCATCGCGGCGTGGCTCGCCGAACGCGGCGAAGTCGCCGACGCGATCAACCATGCGATCCTCTCGGGCGACGACCTGCTCGTCGCATCGATTCTGGAGGAGGCAGGCGGATGGCGACTGATTCCGCAGGGACTGCAGGGCGTCGTCGTGCAGGGTCTGTCGAAGCTTCCGGTTCAGCTCATCCGTTCGCGGGCGCGCCTCGCGCTTGCGCAGGTCTATCTGCAGATCAAGCTCGGCGAACTCGGCGCGGCGCGCGCCGAATATGACCTGATCCTCGCCGGGGCGGAGGAGGTCGAGCTTTCGGTCGATTTGAGGACTGAAGTGCGCGTCGTCGGCGATACGCTCACAGATTATGAAAACCAGCCAGTGACCTTCGACGACCTGCTCGCGCGCGAGGCCTTGCTGCGCAAGCTGCCGGCGAACGATCATCTCGTCCTCGCGAACATTAGCGAAACGCTTGGCGCCAAGTATCTCGAAGGCGGCTGGCTCGAGCGCGCGCTGCAGCCGACGCTCGCCGCGCGCGATCATTATCTGGCGATCGGCTCGCTCTACAGCGATCTGTTCACCCGCTTTCTCGAGGCGCGGATCAAGCGGGCGCAGGGGCGGTCGAAGGAGGCCGCGTCGATCCTGCAGGCGGCGTGGATCAGCATCATCGACAATTATGGCGACCGGTCAGACCTCGCCGCCAATTGCGCGGCGTTCCAGGCGGAGCTTCTCTTCGAGCAGGACCTGGTTGCCGAGGCGCGCGAGCTTCTTGCCTGGGCTCTTCCTCATATGGAGCAGTCCGACGGCTGGGTCGACGTCTATGCCGCGGCCTATTTCACCGAGGCGCGCGCGCTGGCGGGCGAGGGCGCCTTCGAGGAGGCGTGCGACGTGATCGCGCGCGCGCGGCGCGTCGCGGCGCGGCGCCGGCTGCGCCAGCTCGAAATGCTCGCCGACATCTGCAGCATCGAGCTCCAGATATCGCAGGGCGCGCCGCCGCACGCAGTGCTCGCCGCGGCCGCCGTGATCGGGCTCGATCCGCTTGCTGACATGATGCACGAGGAATCGCCTGCCTATCGGCCGGTCGCGATCGCGGCGAGCCTTTGCCGCACGCGCCTTCGCCTGCTTGTCGGTGAGGTCGAACTCGCGCTTGAGGAACTGGCGAAGCTGCGGGCCTATGCCGAGCAGCATGGCGCCGGGCGATTGCTCGTCGACGTCAATATTCTCGCCGCGGCCAGCCAAAGGGCCCGGGGCGACATGGCGCAGGCGCGCATCTGCTTCGATGAGGCGGTCGGGATCGCGATGTTCCAGAATATCGTGCGCCCCTTCGTCGAGGCGCGCCAGTTCGTGCAGGATTGTCTCGACGACGCGCTCGGCAACGACGCGCAGGTCGACCGCTTCCGCGCGCAGTTCATGAAGTCGCTCGCGCGTTCGCTCGCAGTCTATCGCAATAATGTGACCGTGCTCGGCGTGTTCAGCGAAGCCGAGGCGGAGGTGCTTCTCTATCTCAGCCTCGGACATTCGAACAAAGAGATCGCCCGACTGATCGGCATGTCGCCCGATACGGTGAAGTATCGGCTGAAATCGGTGTTCCGCAAGATCGGCGTGAGCAAGCGCCGCGACGCGGTGCGCATCTCGGCCGAGCGCGGCCTGATTCCCGCGGGCTCACCGGGGGCGCCCGCGCTCTCGCACTGATATCCGGCGGACAGTTTCGCGCACCGATAGCGGCGAGTGATCCGTTCTCCCGGTCCATTACCCATTTCATCCTCTTGACTCATATTTCTGTATAGGGACAATATAGTCCAGTATTAGAAATATTGAGAGGGTGTGCCTTGACCGGTTTTCGTTTCGATCGCCTGTTCATCGGCGGCGAATGGGTCGCGCCACTCGACGGCGGCGTCCGTCCGAGCGTCGACCCGTCGACAGGTGCGCCATGGGGCGACGTCGCCTTCGGCGGCGCGCGCGACATCGACCGCGCCGTCGCGGCGGCCAAGGAGGCCTTCGAGGGGCCATGGCGGCGCATGCCGCCATGGGAGCGCGCCACGCTGCTTCGCCGCTTCGCCGATCTCTATGCAACGCAAGTCGACGCGCTCGCGGAGGTCGAGACGCGCGACAATGGTCGGGCTATCCGGGAGTCGCGCGGTGATCTCTCTCTCCACGCGCAATATTATCACTGGTTCGCCTCGCTGGCCGACAAGCTCGGCGGGCGCACGATCCCGATGGATGACAGCGTCCATGCCTTTACCACCCGCCATCCGGTCGGCGTCGTCGGGGCGATCACCCCCTGGAATGTGCCGATGATGGCCGCAGCATGGAAGCTCGGCCCCGCGCTCGCCGCGGGCTGTACCGTGGTGCTGAAGCCCGCCGAGCAGACGCCGGCCTCGTCGCTCGCGCTTGCCCGCCTGTTCGAGGAGGCGGGTTTCCCGCCGGGGGTGGTGAACGTCGTGCCGGGCGACGGCCCCGTCGCGGGCGCGGCGCTCGTTGCGCATCCCGACGTAGCCAAGATCAGCTTCACCGGCGAGGGAGCGACGGCAAAGACGATCCTGAAAGCGGGCGCCGACACGCTGACGCGCTGCACCTTCGAGCTCGGCGGCAAGGCACCGCACATCATCTTCGCCGATGCAGATATCGATAATGCGATCAACGCGGCGACCGGCTCCGCCTGGGCGCTGTGCGGGCAGAGCTGTGCACTCGGGAGCCGTGTCCTCGTCGAGCGGTCGATCTATGATCGCGTGGTCGACGCCTTTCGGGAGCGCGCGGGCCAGGTGCGCGTCGGCATGCCGCTCGATCCCGCGACGCATATGGGGCCGCAGGCCCACCAGCAGCAGCTCGACAAGACCTTGTCCTATGTCGCGATCGGCAAGGCGGAAGGCGCCGAGCTGGTGACCGGCGGTGCGCGCATCGACGGCGGCGATCTTGCGGCGGGCTATTTCGTCGAGCCAACCGTCTTCGCCGGCGTCTCGGCGGACATGCGCATCGCACAGGAAGAGATTTTCGGCCCCGTCGCTGCGATTATCCCCTTCGAGGGCGAGGAGGAAGCGGTCGCGATCGCCAACTCTACGCCCTATGGACTCGCTGCGGGCCTCTGGTCGGGTGATACCGGGCGCGCGCACCGCGTCGCGGCCCGGATCGAGGCCGGCATGGTCTGGGTCAATACTTATCGCTACATCCGCTGGTCGACGCCCTATGGCGGCGTCAAGGCCAGCGGCTGGGGCCGCGAGAACGGTATCGAGGGGCTCGACCCCTTCCTCGAAACCAAGACCACGATCGTCTCGACGACCGGCCAATTCCCCAATCCCTTTCAAAGCTGAGGACATATCATGCGACTTGACGGCAAACTCGCCATCGTCACCGCCGCCGCATCGGGCATGGGCCGGGCGGGCGTCGAACGCTTCGTGCGCGAAGGTGCGCGCGTCGCCGCCATCGACATCAGCCGCGAGGCGCTCGACGGACTCATTGCCGACTTCGGCGGCGACCGGGTTGCGACGATCGTTGCCGATCTCTCGACGCCAGAGGGCGCGAAGGGTAGCATCGACGAGGCGGTCGCCGCGCTCGGCGGCGCCGATATCCTCTGGGCTCACGCCGGCATGCCCGGACCCGCGTCGGTCGAGAATCTCGATCTCGCCGCCTATGACAAGGCGATCGCGCTCAACGTGACCTCGGCGGCGCTCGGCGCGGGGCAGGTCGCGCCGCATATGCGCGCGCGCGGCGGCGGCTCGATCATCTTCACCGCCTCGATTTCGGGGCTCGTCGGCTCGATGATGAGTCCCATCTATTCGGCCGCAAAATGGGGCGTCGTCGGACTGACCAAAAGTCTCGCGCTCGCTTTCGCGGCAGACAATATTCGCGTCAATGTCGTGTGCCCGGGCCTCGCCGACACGCCGATGAAGGCAGGCTTTACCGGTCGCAGCGGCGATCCCGCCGAGGCGGCGGCGAACGAGGCGAAGATCGTCGGCGCCGTGCCGATGGGGCGTCTTGTAAAGCCGGGCGAGGTCGCCGATGCGGCGCTCTGGCTCGCGTCGGACGAGGCGAGCTTCGTCACCGGTGTCGCGCTGCCCGTCGATGGCGGCTTCACGGCGCGCTAGCGATGGGCGCACCGGCGTTGCTGACGGCTTTCGCGGGCGCCGCACTTCGGCCATATGGGTGGCGGGACGATTTTTCAGGCGAACAAGATCATGATCGTGCGGCAAGCCGCGAACGCACTCGAAATCCTCGAATATTTCGCCAAGCGGCTGCGCCCCGCAACCGCCGCCGAAATCGCCGAGGATCTGGGCTGGCCGCGGTCGAGCACCTTCAAGCTCGTCGCGACGCTCGCTTCCAAGGGCTATCTCTACGAGCCGCGCGGACGCGGCGGCTATTATCCGAGCCCGCGCTGGCTCGTGCTCGCCGAGGCGGTGACGCAGGCGGAGCCGCTTCCGGAGAAGTTCCACCGGCTTGCGCGCGACCTGGTGGCTGCGACCGGCGAGACGGTCGCGATCTCGGCTCCCGCGGGCACGCATGCGACCTTTGTCGACGTCGTCGAGTCGGTGCAGCCGGTTCGCTATTTCGCGAAAGTCGGCGACAGGGTGCCCATCCATGCCACGTCGGCGGGCCGGGCGCTGCTGGCGCAGATGCCGCGCGAGGAGCGAGAGCGGCTTTATCGCAAGATCGACTTCATTCGCTATTCTCCGACGACACCGGCGAGCGCGGCGGAGGTCGAGGCCCGGCTCGACGAAGCCGAGGCGATGGGCTGGCACCAGAGCAACACCGAATATACCCCCGACCTCGCGGGCATCGCCTTGCCGCTGCCCGGCGCCGACCGCCTTTTGTCGGTGGTGATCGTCGGCCCGGTGTCACGCTGCCTCGAGCGGCGCCCCGAAATGGCGGCGATCGCAGCGAAGCATCTGTCCAGGCTGAAATAGGCGCCGGACGCCGCATTCGAAAAGGGAGACCGGAGCGCAATGACTGCGCGGCCGGCGGGAGAGCCATGCCATGAACGCCGATCCGAGAGTCCTTATTGCCGAGGCGCCGATGCGCGCGCTCCAGATCGTCATCGTAGGGCTTTGCATCGCGCTCAACGCGCTTGACGGGTTCGACGTGCTGGCGATCAGCTTCGCCGCCCCCGGCATCGCTGACGAATGGGGAGTCGACAAGGCGACGCTTGGCGTCGTGCTCTCGATGGAGCTTCTCGGCATGGCGGCGGGCTCGGTCCTGATCGGCAATGTCGCCGACCGGATCGGGCGGCGGCCGACAATTCTCGCATGCCTTCTCGTGATGGCGGCGGGGATGTTTGCCGCGACCCATGCGGATGGCGTCACGAGCCTGTCGGTTATCCGTTTCCTCACCGGCATCGGGATCGGCGGCATGCTTTCATCGACGAGCGCGATGGTGGCGGAATTCTCGAACGACAGGCGTCGCGGGCTCAATGTCGCGCTCAATATTGCCGGCTATTCGACGGGCGCGATCCTCGGCGGGCTCCTCGCCTCGCGCCTCCTCGCCGAAACGGGCGATTGGCGATCGGTCTTCATGCTCGGCGCTCTCGCAAGCGCAGCGATGGTACCACTCGTCTGGTTCTTCCTGCCCGAGTCGATCGAATCGCTGATTGCCCGGCGGCCCGCCAGCGCGCTCGAACGCGTGAACGCGACGCTGGCGCGGATCGGCCATACGCCGGTCGCGGCGCTGCCGCCGCCGCCGCCGGTCGCGATCAAGCCATCGATTGGATCGCTGTTCGGATCGGGGTTCGCGCGGATCACCATCTTGCTGACGATCGCTTATTTCGCGCAGATCCTCTTCTTCTATTATATCCAGAAGTGGATTCCGAAGATCGTCGTTGACCTCGGTTTCGACGCATCGCAGGCGGGCGGTGTCCTCGTCGCGGCCAATGTCGGCAATCTCGCGGGCGCCGTTGCGATCGGGCTCGCGAGCCAGCGCTTTACCTTGCAGCCGCTCGTCGCGAGCGCGATGCTCGCGGGCTTCTTCGCGATCGGCCTGTTCGGGATGGCCGGGGCTGACCTTTCGCAACTTTCGCTCACCGCAGCGCTCGCCGCCTTCTTTATCAATGCCGGCGTCGTCGGCATGTATCCGCTGCTCGCGCAAGCCTATCCCGCAGCGCTGCGCGCCAGCGGCACGGGTTTCGTCATCGGAATCGGGCGTGGCGGTTCGGCGCTCGGACCAGTCGTCGCGGGCGCGCTTTTCGCGAGCGGCGGCAGCCTGCTGCTCGTGTCGCTCGTCATGGGGATTGGGGGCCTCCTCGCGGCGACGATGATCCTGTTGTTGCCGCGCGAAGATTTGGTGCGCACATGACCTTACGCCGCGGGGGAAGGGGACGATGAAGATGTTCTGGCATCGTTGGGGCGGCTGGTGGCCGCTTGTACTTGGTATCCTCCTGCTCCTGCTCTGGACCACGCGGCCGATCGGCGTTTCTGCGCCCACCTCGATCGATACTTCATTTGACGAAGGGCGCGCCATCGCGCGGCTCGCCGCCATTCTCGGCGACGAGCGCCCGCATCCGACCGACAGCGACGCGAATGACGCGGTCGAGGCGCGGCTGCTCGCCGAGATACGCAAGGGCGGGTTCGAGCCGGTCGTCGACGAGCGGTTCCACTGCAACGATATTCGCGAGGGCGCCGCAATTTGCGCGCAGCCGCGCAACATCGCATTCTGGGTCACGCCGCCCGGCGACGATGCGGTGATGGTCGCGGCCCATTATGACTCGGTCCCTGCCGGACCCGGGGCGGCCGATGACGGGATCGGTGTCGCGGTCGCGCTCGAGATTGCCTATCAGCTGAAGAGCCGCAGATTTGAACGGCCGATCCTTGTGCTCCTGACCGACGCCGAGGAAGCCGGCCTCGTCGGCGCCGCGTCCAACCCGAACGGCCGCGACGTCGCGGCGATCGAGAAGGGCCCGCTGCCCTCGGCCAATTCACTCGCGACCGACTTCTACGAACTGCTGCCGAACGATACCGATCTCACCATGTGGCTGCCGCTCGGCGTCGACGCCGGCAATTATTCGATCATCGGTAGCGGCACGCGCTATCATACTCCGCTTGACAGGCTCGCCTATCTCGACCCCGCGTCGGTGCGGCACATGGGCGCAACGGCGCTCGCTGCCGTGAGTGGCTATGCGGCGGAGCGGCGGTCGGATGGCACCGAAGCGAGCCTCGTCTATACCGATGTCGCACGCCGGCTGCTGCTGGCGATGCCGCAGATGCTCGCCGGGATTGTGCTGGTCGCCGGACTTGCCGCATCGCTCTTCCTATTCTGGCGTGCCGATGGCGCCGGTCGCGCAAGAGCTGTCGCCGCGCCTATCTTCGCGCTTGTTGCGGGCACGCTCGCAGCGGTCGGGGCGGGGTTTCTCGTCGCGGCGATCCGGCCCGAGGCAGCCTATGGCACCGCCTATCCCTGGGTGTTCCGTTTGCTTCACGCCGCCGCCGCGCTTGCAGGAGCGGCACTGGTGCTGGGGTTGCTGCGCGAGGAAAATCGCCTGCGCAGCGGTGCGGCCGCTTGGGCGTGGCTCGCGATCTTCATTCTTGCCGGCTTCGCCTTCGTGCCTGGCCTTGCCATTCTTGCTGTCTGGCCGCTTCTTTTTCTGGTCGCCGCTGCGATCGTATCGCGTTTTCTGAGCGCAAGCGGCGCCTCGCCGCTCCTGCTGATCGGCGCGGCCGCGCTTTTTCTCCTGATCGTCCTCCCGCTCGCGGGGGGGCTTGAGGAAGGTCTCTTCATCGAACAAGCAGCGCCTGCCAGCGCGCTCCTCGTCTTCATGTTCCTCTTCTTCCTGCCGGGAGGCGGGCGGGCGGTCAGGGTTGCATCGGCTGCGTTCGGATTGATTGCAGCAGCGGCGTTCGTCGCGGCGCTGCTGGTCCCGGCCTATGCGCGCGACGCACCGCGCCATCTCAGCATCGTGCACGAGGACGACAATGGAAAATCGACCTGGCAAATCGAGGATAACGGCCCGCTTCCCGCCGCCATGCGCCGGGCGGCCTCCTTCGACGATCGCGCTGACGACAAGGGTTTTTGGCGTGCCGCCGCTCCCGCCATCGCCGCTGACGGAGACATCGAGATCATGTCCGACCGGGTGTCCGGCGGCCGTCGCATGCTGCGGTTCGCCGCAGTGTCGCCGCGCGCCGACCGGCAGGAACTGCTGATCAAGGATGGCAGCGCGATCCGCCGGGTCACCGTCAACGGCGCCCGGCCCGCGGTAAAGGGCGTGCCCACCTATATCGGCTGTACAGGCCGTTCGTGCCGGCGGCTCGAGGTCGAGCTCGAACTGGTCGCGCGGGCGAAGCTCCCGGTGATCGACTGGCGGCGCACGCGCTATGGCGCGGGCGAGGCGGCGGCGCGGCTGGTGGCGTCCCGGCCCGCGACGGCGCAGCCGGTCCATGTCGGCGACAGGCAGGTGCTGATCCGGCGGCTGCGGCTGCCGGCGGCACCCGCCGGGCGCTAGCGCGACGAGCGGTCGATATAGGTGAGGAAGATTTTGAGGTTCGCGTCGGGATCGATATTCTCGATCCCGCGCCAGCTGTCGAGCGGGGCGAAGACATGGTCACCCGCCGCCACAGCAAATTTCTCCGCGTCGATCGTCATCCGGCCGCGCCCCTCGATGACATAATAATATTCCTCATAGGGACCGAGCTTGGGGTCGGAGAGATTGTGGAGATGGACGCCTTCGCTGGCGCCCACCGGAATATCGTAGATGAGGAAGTTGGCGGGCGCGGCGGCGCCCCCGAAATCGAAGAGCTTGACGTCGATCGAGCCGAGGCCTTCATGGACGGCCTGGAACCGGTTGAAGCCCTCGCTACCCCTTTCAAGCTTGTAGCGCGCGGGCCGAGCCGACGGGCGGGCGGATGCCGCGGCGCCGACCGGCGCTGCCATCGCGCCGAGCGCGGCGGCGGCAAGGATGTTGCGGCGGCTGATATCGTCCACGGGGGGGCAGCGTCCTTGCTGGCTGGGATTCCGGTGTCGAGCGTAGTCGTCCGGACTAAGGATTGAACGGTCGCAAACGGGTAAAGGCGCTCCAAAAGGGTAAGCTGCGTGCCTGACGTACGCCCAGAGCCTTTTCCGACTTACCCATTTGGTCCCCATGCCACCCGCCGGCCCTCTTGTCCCGGGGCGCCGGCGCGGGCAGGCTCGGGCTTTCGAGGATGGGAGGACCCGATGCTGCGTAGCCTGACTTTCGCATTTTACGCCTTGACGCTTGCGGTGCCCGCCGCGGCGAAGGACAAGGCCGCCGACGCGGCCGGGGCGGAAGTCGAACTCACCGCGCCGGTGTTCGAGATGTTCCGCATGGCGCCGGGCAAGACCGAGGCCTTCATCCGCGACATGGTCGAATGGGACAAGGTCAGCGTCGCGGGCGGACAGCCGCCGACGCAGCTTTTCCTTCACGCCGGCGGCGAGGGCTGGGACGTACTGCTCTATAAGCCCGCGCGCCCCAAGCCCACCCCGGCGCAAGAAGCCGCGATGGCGGCGAAGGCGAAGGAGCTCGGGCTTCCGAGCGGGGCCCTCTATTATGTCGGTATCCGCGAGCTGATGGCCGATCATGTTCATTTCGAAGGGACGGGGCCGATGACTGCGGAGCAATGGGTCGCCGGGATCGATCGCCAGCGCGCCGAGAAACGGCCCGGCGGATAATTGGTCCCGCCGGATTGGCGAAGCTGGCGGTTGAGGGACGGCCCGATCCGACAGCATGTGCGCGCTGGAACCCGATCTCCGGGCAACGATTTTGGCGGAGGTATGATGAGCTTTCACCCGACGCGGCGCGCGCTTCTTGCTGGTATCGGAATCGCGCCGCTTGCAGCCGCGAGTGCGGCAGACACGTCGCCTGCAACCATCCTCATCCGCAATATCCTCCTGTTCGACGGGACGGGGAGCGGGCTTCAACCGCGCAATGTCCGGATCAGCGGGCAGCGGATCGACGCTGTTTCGGCGGGCGACATCCCCGCGCCCGCGGGCGCTACAGTGATCGACGGGGCCGGGCAAACGCTGATGCCCGGGCTTACCGATGCGCATTGGCATATGGCCGCGGTGAAGGGCGTGCCCTGGATGGGCTCGGAGGATGCAACGCACATTGCGATGATCTTCAAGGATGCTGAATTTCAGCTCATGCGCGGCTTCACGACGGTGCGCGACACGGCAGGCGCGATTTTCGGCATCAAGGCAGCGATCGACCGCGGCGTCATGCCGGGGCCGCGCTGCTATCCGAGCGGCGCGGCGATTTCGCAGACATCGGGACATGGCGACCCCGAGCCTGTCGGCGAGCTGCCGACCGCGCTCGGCGGCGAACCGTCGGTGCGGCAGCGAAAGGGCCTGACCGCGGTGGCGAACGGCGTTCCCGAAGTCCTGGCCGCGACGCGCGATCAGCTGAAGCGGGGGGCCTCGCAAATCAAGATCATGGCGGGGGGCGGTGTCACCTCGGACCATGATCCGATCGACACGGTGCAATATTCGCTCGAGGAAATGCGTGCGATCGTCGGCGCGGCGGCCGACTGGGACACCTATGCCTGCGCCCATGCCTATACGCCCGCAGGGGTACGGCGCTGTCTTGAGGCAGGGGTGCTTTCGATCGAACATGGTCATGCGATCGACGACCGCACCGCGGCGCTAATCGCCGAAAAGGGTGCCTGGCTTTCGATCCAGCCCTTCGAGGCGGGCGACAATATCCTTACCGCCGAACAGCAAGCCAAGGCTGCTGAATCGCTCGGTGGCGGGGGTTGGCAGACAAGCGTTCGCCTCGCGAAGAAGCACGGGGTCAAGATCGCGTTCGGCACCGACCTCTTCTCGCGGACGCGCGTGTCGCGCACCGAAAATGCGGTGCTGCCGCGCTTCGGCGCCATTTATTCGAACGTCGAGGTTCTGCGCATCGCAACGTCGGGAAATTGCGAGCTTTTCGCGCGGAGCGGCCGCCGCAATCCCTATCGGCAAGCCACGCTCGGCGTCGTGCGCGAAGGGGCCTGGGCGGATCTTTTGCTCGTGCGCGGCAATCCGCTCGACGATCTCAGGCTGCTCGAGGATTATGAGCGCAACCTGCTCCTGATCGTCAAGGACGGGATCATCCACAAAAATCTGATGCCCGCCTGAGTTGCGGCGCGGGCGCCGAGGCGTGTGCGTCACGGTACCTGCTCGGCAGGCTATCGCGGCGTGCTGCACGCTGCTTATCGAGGCAACATCGAAGCTCGTTGATCGTCAAGGCGGTACATGTCTAACAGAAGGCGGTCACCGGCGCCCGAAAGGGAAGGGCGCCGGCGATCGCCGCCCGCCGCATCAATCGTCGTGCCGGACCGAAATGACGCGCTTTCCTTGCGCATCCATCTTGATGTCGAGTTCGCGGCCGCTGGCGTCGAGGCCTTCGACTTCGATCAGGCCATCGTCGCGCTCGACTTCGTGCACGACCGCCATCCCTGCCCGTCGGACCGCATCGGCATCGGGTATCAGCATCGGCAACGCGGCGCGCTGGCTGATGTGATGATCGTCATCGTCGTCGTCGTCCCAATGGACATGAGCCCAGAAGGGATCGTTGGCCGCGCCCGCGGGGGCCGGTGTCGCGGCGATCGCGGCCGTCGCGGCGGCACCGCAGGCCAGCGCGAGGATCATGAATGGAATATCGGGTTTCATGTTCGATTCCTTTGCTGCGTCACCTCAAGGATGACGGGCAGATCATCGCACCATCTTGCTGACAGAGGCCGCACACGCGCTGTCAGCGGAGCGTCAGATCTGTCCGCCACGAAGACGGCGCTGGTAAGCGCGGCGCCAAATTGCGGATCGAGGCCTACGCCGGACTGGACGCCGGGGAGGAAGAGGGCAGGTCGAGAAGGTCTTCGATGAAGAGCGACACGAACATTGCCTGGCTGCTGACGCCGGCCTTCGCATAAATCTGGCTGAGCTGCGAGCGCACCGTGCCGGGGGCGGCACCGCGAATGCGCGCGATTTCGGCCACGTCACAGCCCTTGAGCGCAAACAGCGCGACTTCGCCTTCGCCGGGCGTCAAATTCCATTCGCCGAAGCGGAGCGAGATATGTTCGGCAAGCGCGCCCCGCGCATCGGCCAGCGCCCGGTCCTTGCGTCCGAGTTCTACGGAAATGCGGCGGATATGGCGCGCGACGATCACGATGCCGCCGAGGAGCGCGATGGCGACGATACATTCCATCGCCATACCAATGCCGAACCCGCTGCGCGCACCGATGATCATGTCGTCGACGCCGTCGATCAGGAAATAGACCGCGGCGACGGTCTGCAGTGCCAGAATGGCGACCGGGCCTGCAAGCGGCAGCGAAATCCAGGACCGCACGGGGATAGGGTTCATGTTCGCATCGGCTCGTGCATAGGACTTCCGCTTATGAAACGGGATTTAAGCGCCTGCTTATAGGCGGCCGTGACCGCTCGGCCTAGCCGTCCGGTGCAATGGCCGCAGTCGCGGCGCGCATCGGAGCTCTTCTTCATGACCGAAACGATGAAATCCACGCTGACCAAGGTCCCGGCGGTGACGCTGGGCTTCTGGATCATCAAGATATTGGCGACCACGTTCGGCGAAACCGCCGGCGATACGGTGAGCATGTCGATGGGGCTCGGCTATCTCGTCGGCACGGCGATCTTCGCGAGCGTCCTCGTCTTGCTGGTACTTCTCCAGATCAGGGCGAGGCAGTTTCACCCGGCGCTTTACTGGACGACGATCATCGCGTCGACCACCGCCGGCACCACCATGGCCGACTTCGCGACCCGTTCGCTCGGGATCGGCTATCTTGGTGGTTCGCTGCTTCTGCTGGGGATCGTGCTCGCTTCGCTTGCGATATGGCACCGGGCGCTCGGGACGATTTCGGTCGTCTCGGTCCATGAGCCAAAGGCCGAATTCTATTACTGGCTTACGATCACTTTCTCGCAAACGCTCGGAACCGCGCTCGGCGACTGGGTCGCCGACGGCTCGCTTGGTTACCTCGGCTCGGCGCTTCTCTTCGGCGCGGCAATGGCGCTCCTTGCCCTTGCCTATTACCGCACCGCGATCAGCCGCGTCGGCCTCTTCTGGGCCGCGTTCATCCTGACGCGGCCGCTCGGCGCCGTCGTCGGCGATTTTCTCGACAAGCCCGTTGCCCATGGCGGACTCGAACTGAGCCGTGCGGGCGCGTCGCTCGTGCTCGGCATCACGATGGTCATGCTGATCGCTCTCGTGCCCCAGCGTGCCGCCGGAACCGAGGTGCGGCATGCGGTCTGATCATCGAGGGCGCCGCAGCATGGCGCTCGCCTATCTGGCGCTGATCGCCTTCCTTTCGCCCGTCGCGGCCTATGCCGGACCGCCGTTCGTGACCGATGATCCTGAACCAACGGAGACCGGTCATTGGGAAATCTACGGTCCGGTCGTCGAGGTCGAAGGACGCGGCGGCGATTTCGGCGGATCGACAGGCGTCGAGATCAACTATGGCGCCGCGCGGGACCTTCAACTTACCGTCGGGGTGCCTGTAGGGTATGACCATGGTGCGGCCGGCTGGCGATCCGGCATGGGCGATCTCGAACTATCCGCGAAATACCGCTTCTACCACGACGAAGAGGCGGATTTGTCGGTCGCCGCCTTCCCGGGCATCACACTTCCGACGTCGACGAACGGCATGGGCAACGGCAAGGTCACTGCGCTCCTGCCGGTGTGGATACAGAAAGAGGCCGGCCCCTGGTCGGTTTTCGGAGGGGCTGGCTATGCGATCAACCCGGGCACGGGGAACCGGGACTATTGGACCGGGGGTGTCGCGGTGTCGCGGCAAGTGAACGGCCGCCTCCTTCTTGGCCTCGAGGCTGATCGGCAGGGGCCGGATGTTGTCGGTGGGCGGGCTTCGACGAGCCTTGGATTGGGCGCGATACTCCAGCTGCCGGCCCCGTTCCGGGTCCTCGCCTCCGGCGGTCCGACGTTCGAAGACGGCGGCGGCAAGGCGGGTTATCACGGGTTCGTCGCGCTTGGTCTGGATTTTTAGCCGACGAACCGGTTGGGCGAGCCCCCACGCGGCGCGTCCGGGCGCGGTCGGCTCGGGCCCGTGTCAGCCGCGTGTCAGGATCGCGCCGCTACGCGGTGGTAGGGAAGCAGGCTGGCTACGTTGCGCCGGTTGACGCCCACATCGTCCGCTGCATAGGAGTGTGCGTCGCGCACTCCAGCATATCAAGGAACTATCGTCCGATGCACAGGCTTCTCGTTCGTTGGCACATGCTGGTTGCCGCCTTCCTCTTTCCTGCGATCCTCATGTTCCTCGTTACCGGCGCGCTTTACACCTGGGGATCGAAGGGCGACTATATCGTGAGCGACTATGAGGTCGCTTTGGCCGCGCCGCTGACCGACGATCCCGCAGCGCTGAAACAGATTGCGCAAAAGGCGCTCGGCGAGCGCGACCTCGCGGTCCCGACCGGCGGGTCGAGCGTCAAGAAGGCAGGGGATGCGATCCAGTTCGAGTGGACGGGTGCGAACCGCGATATCGTCCTCGAAGCGCAAGGTTCGGCGACCACGGCGAAGCTGACCGTGCGGGAAACCGGATGGCACCGCTTTTTCGTCCAGCTTCACAAGGCGAAGGGCGGGACGCCGTTCAAGGTCTATGCCGCGATCGTTGCTCTCGGTCTGTTCTTCCTCGTGACCTCGGGCCTGCTCGTCGCGATGCGCGTTCCCAATATGCGGCGCGGCGCGATCGGCGCTTCGATCGCCGGGGTGATCGCGTTCGCAGGGGTCGCGGCGCTCAGCTGAGCGACCCACGTCAAATCGGTCCATCACACAGGCGCCGGACAGCTTTGGCGCGGATCGTACCACGCCGGCGTCCGGCCGTCGGCCGGCCTCGCAGCGACGGACCCGGCCGGCCGGGCGTGGCAGCACCTGATCCCGGCCGCTTCCGCGCTACCAGCTCCGTTTGTAAGCGAGGGTCAGCGTCGCCCCATTGGCGGGAACGCGGCTCGTGTTGCTGCTACTGCGCAGAAGCTGGCTGTAGACGGGCAGATACTGGTTGTTGAGGAGATTCTCGATCCCGACCAGGACCTGGTCCTTCTCGCTCACATTGAAGCGTGCGATGAGATCGACGAGTGCATAGCTTTCGACTTCGCGCCGCCCGAAGCTTGTGACGCCGTTCAGGCGATAGTCGCGGTCGCCCGATAAGAGCCCTTGGAGGCGGAAGCTCATCAGCTCGCTCGGCGCATATTCGGCATAGGCGGTGACCTTGACCGGCGGGATGCGGTATCCTGTCATATTCTGCCAGCTCGTTGCGGTCGCCGCCTTCTCGCGGCCGCGCAGATAGGTGACGCTTCCGCCGAAACGAAAGGCATCGCCGGCATCGCCAACGTCGAGCGAGGCTTCGATCCCCTTGATGCGTTCAGCCGTCCGCAGCAGGATCAGGCCGTTGTTGAAGCTCTGGACGTCGCCGAGTTTCGAGGTGGTACGGAACAGTGCGAGAGTTCCCCTCGCACGGCCGAAGCTGCCACGCCAGCCGATCTCATAGCTGTCGATCTTGACCGGCTTCAGGTCCGAGTTGTCGATATTGAAGCCGGCATTGGCATTGCGCAACTGCAGCCCGATGTCGGGCAGCTGGAAGCCTTGCGAGAAGGATGCATAGAGGTTCTGCCCAGCGATCGGGGTAAAGGTCGCGCCGGCATTGAATGCCCAGCCATCGAAGCTGATCGTGCCGCCCTGGACCGCGACGGGGACCGGCGCGCGCGATTGCGATAGCGGTGTGAATGTATCGAATGAGGCTTCGGCCCGGTCGTAGCGCACGCCGCCTTCGATTGCGAGCAGCTCCGAGAAGCGGTGCTGCAGCTGAACGAAGGCACCCTGCGAATCGGTGGTGAGCTCGGGCATGTAGATGAGCGTGCCCGTTCGGTTGAAGGTGAGCCCGCCGCTCGCGTCATAGGCTGCGGGATCGAAGATATCGAGCGGCATGTCGCTGATCTCGCGGCCTAGGTCGCCGCCCCAGGTGATCGCGCTATGGTCGGCGATCGGCGTCTCGATCGTCAGGCGTGCCCCATAGGTTTTGCTGTTCTGATACACTTGGTCGACGTTCCGGCCGCGGGTCGCGACCCCCCGCGCATCGAACGGCGTGAAGCGGACGAACAGGTCGCGATAATAGCCGAGCAGGTCGAGCTTGCTGCCGAAGATGCCGCTGTTGCGATAGCCGAAGGTCGCAACGAGGCTGTGGACCTGATTCTGGTCTTCGAGCTCGAGGCCCTTGATAGGGCGGGCGAGCACGGTGCCGGCGGGCAGGCGCCCCGGCGTCGGGTCCGACGCATAGTCGCTGTCCTGATCGGCGCGAAAATAGCTGACCGAACCATATATATAGCCGTTGCTGCCGAGCTGGTGGCCGAGCTTGCCGCCGATGTTCCAGATATTGCTGTCGATGAGATCCCCTTGGCTCGGCTCGGGCGCGCGGCGGTTGCCATGGCCGTCGAAGCCGGCGCCGATGCGCTCATAGCCGCCGTTGACCGCGAAATCGAGCGAGCCGATCGTCCCGGAAGCGAACTGCTGGAGACGTACGCCGAAGCTGTCGTCGGTAACATTCGAAAGCGAGGTGGTGGCCGAAAGGTCCGTTTCGATCTGGAGAGGTCCGCCTGCGGGGCGGGTGTTGATCGAGATGATGCCGCCCGTTGCGCCGCTGCCATAGATTGCGCTGCCGCCGCGCAGGATCTCGACGCTTTCGATGATGTTCGGATTGACGCTGATCAGGTTCCGCGAGCTGTCGCGGTTGGTGTTATAGGGTACGCCGTCGACGAGGATGAGTGCGCCGCGTCCGCGAAGCGTCTGCCCGTAATCGGTCATCGTGCGGCTGGAATCGGCAAGACCTGGAACCGACTTGGCGAGAATGGTCGAGAGGGTGTTCGAGACCGTGCGCGCGGTTTCCAGTTCTTCGCGGTCCAGCTTGGTGATCTGGTGCACCGGCGGGCTGACGCTCGAGCTTGTGCGCTGCGCGGTGACAATGATGTCGCTGCCGCTCGCCTCACCGATTTCTTCCGCCAAAGCGGGAAAAGCGGTGAGGGCGGCTGTAGTCAGGAGGGCGAGTTTGATAAGCGCGGGACCGCGTCCGATTGGCATGATTTGACCTTGTTCGGGAAGAGACGGGCGCTCCTTAATCGCGATTGCGAATGAATTGCAAGATTTCGTCGACGGGTCTGCGTTCGCGTTAGCATTTCGCCATTCGGTGACCGCCGAACACCGGCGAACGCGGTCTTCGCACCTCGGGCTGCCGGCCTCGCACAGATACTCCCTCCCCATCGCTCGATCAACGCGCTGCCTCAGGGACTGGGCGCAGACCGAATCCGAAAGGGAGAAATGGTGTTCGATCACTTGTTACGCGGTTCGGCCGCCTGCGCAATTCTGCTCGGCGGTTGCGCGTCCGAAGAGGCTCTGGAGCCAGCAGGCGGCGGCGGGCATCGGCTTGTCCAGCAAATCGCGGGTCCTGACGGCGGCTATGATTATCTTTCCGTCGACAGCGCCGCAAAGCGGCTGTTCGTTGCGCGCGAATATGGCGTGATGGCGGTCGCCCTCGACAGCGGCGCGGTCACCTCGCCGCTGATCGAGGCGAACGACGTCTCGGCGGTGCTGGTTCTGCCCGGCACGGGATCGATGCTCAGCACCGTTTACGGTGAGGACAAGGCCGTGATCTTCGACCGGGCGACGGGCGCGCGCCAAGGTGAAATCGCGACCGGCAAGAGTCCCGACGCTGCTGCCTTCGACCGGTCGAGCGGGCTCGTCTTCGTCATGAACGCCAAGAGCAACGACGTGACCTTGATCGATCCGGCTGCGAGGAAGGCGGTCGCGACCATCGAGATGGGCGGCAAGCCCGAGGCTGCCGTGGCCGATGGCAAGGGGCGCATGTTCGTCAATATCGAGGATAGTGCCGAGATCGCCGTGATCGACGTCAAGAGACGCGTGGTCTCGTCGCGCTACAAGCTGCCCGGTTGCGAAGAGCCCACGGGCATCGCGCTCGACCCCGAAAGCGGCACGCTGATCTCGGCCTGCCACAACCGCACGGCGAAGCTGATCGAGGCGACGACAGGAGCCGATCGCGGCAGCGTCAAGGTCGGCGAGAATTCGGATGGAGCCATTTTCGACGCCCAGCGGCGGCTCGCCTATATTCCGAGCAAGGACGGAACGCTCACGATCTTTGGCCTCGATACTGCAGGCAAGCCGCATGACGTCCGAACCGTCAAGACCGCGCCCGGCGCGCGGACCGCGGCGCTCGATCCGGCGACGGGTCGCATCTATCTCGACGTCTACTGGCACGCCCTGCGCATCGCGG
>JALDYH010000310.1:0-3849 GCA_032154175.1 Sphingopyxis sp.
TGTTCGGATGGAATTCGGCAAAGCTTTCGGCGCAGTCGCCGCCCTGCAGCAGGAACGCCTTTCCTTCGGCGACGCGGCCAAGATCGGCCGTGAGGTCGCGCGCCTCGCCGGCAAAGACCAGCGGCGGATAATTGCTGAGCTCGCGCTCCGCCGCCGCGAGCGCGTCGGCGTCGCGGTAGGTGGGAAGCTGGCGGGCCTCGTGCGAGCGCCAGCTGTGCGGTTGCCAATTTTTCGTCATCTGCCCGTTCTTTTCGCGTTCGAATCGAGCGCCGCCATGGCGCGAATGCCCGCCGGACGCAATCGATCCGGCAGAGGGAACGCGAAAATTAGCATTATCGTGACATTTGCGCACCTATGCTTTTCTTGCCCCGGAAAAACTGATAGTTTGTTACAAGCCGTGGGAAGTGGAAAAGGACGTGCGCCAAGGGTTTTGGCCATCGGCGCCGTCATACCCCCGGTGACCTGACGGCGGGTCGGGATACGAAGCGATTGGCTATGGCGAATTTCGATTCCGCATGGTTTCTCTACGGAGCGCTGCTGCTTCTGCTCGCGACAAGCTTTGTCGTGCGGATCGACTATGTTCGCATCGGCCTCGCGGCGGCGGCGCTTGTGGCCTTGCCCCTGGCCTTGTTTCGCGGCCCGGATGTGGGCTCGAGCCTGCTGGTGCTGGCGATCCTCGTCGTCAATATCGGCATATTGGCGCGGCTGTGGCTGCGCGGCACGAAAGTGAAATTCACGGCGGAGGAAGAGGAATTGCGCAGCCAGCATTTCGCCGGCCTCGGCGTGACGGGCGCGCGCGACCTGATCGATCAGGGGCACTGGATTTCGGCGAAACGCGGCGAGGTGCTGATCCGCGAAAATCAGGCCGCACCCAGCCTCTTCTATCTCGCCGAAGGACAGGCGGCGATCCTGCGCGACGGCGTCGAGGTCGGGCAATTGTCCGATGGCGCGCTGATCGGCGAAGCGACGGTGCTCGACGGTACCCATGCGACGGGAACGGTCCTCCTCGGCAGCAACGCCCGGTTGTGGTTCGTTCCCGCAGCGGCGCTGCGCGCGTATCTTGCCGCCAATCCGGGTATTGCCGGGACGTTGCACGAAGGTTTTGCGCGCGCATTGCGCGGCAAATTGTCGAGTGCGAACACGCGGATCGCCGACCGGTCACCCATTTGACGCCTCGAATATGTAAAGCGCAACTGCTAGTCCTCAATATATGACGCTGATTCTCTATGGCATTTCGAACTGCGACACGGTGAAGAAGGCGCGGCGCTGGCTCGACGAGCAGGGTGTCGCCTACCGCTTTCACGACGTACGCAAGGACGGGCTTGACGCGGCGCGGCTGCAAGGCTGGATCGACGCGGTCGGCTGGGAAAAGCTGCTCAACAAGGCGGGTACCACCTTTCGCAAGCTGCCCGATGCAGAGAAGGAGGGGCTGGACGCCGCGGCGGCAAAGGCATTGATGCTCGATCAGCCGGCGATGATCCGCCGCCCGGTGGTCGAAGCCGCGGACGGGATCAGCGTCGGCTTTTCGGCCGGCGACTGGCAGGCGCGTTTTGCGGCATGATCCGGCTGCTTGCGGCCCTGCTGGCCGTCCTGCTGTCCGCGGGCTGCACGGCTGACGACGTGACCGCGCAGCCGACTCTCGATGGCCAGCCGCCGGTGGTGATCGCGCATCGCGGCGCGTCGGGCGAGCGCCCCGAACATACGCTGGCGAGCTACAGGCTCGCGATCGATCTGGGTGCCGACTATATCGAACCCGACCTCGTGCTGACCCGCGACGGCGTGCTCGTCGCGCGGCACGAAAACGAGATTTCGGAGACGACCGACGTCGCGAAACATCCCGAATTCGCCGCTCGAAAGACGACGAAGACGATCGACGGGCAAAAGGTGACCGGCTGGTTCACAGAGGATTTTACCCTTGCCGAACTCAAGACACTGCGCGCGCGCGAACGGCTGCCGAAACTGCGCAGCACCGAATATGACGGCCAGTTCGAAATCCCGACCTTCGAAGAAATCCTGACGCTGCTCGCCGAGGTCAACAAGAAACGCGACAAGCCCGTCGGCGTCTATCCCGAAACCAAGCACCCGGGCTATTTCGTCTCGATCGGCCTGCCGCACGAGGCGCCGTTGCTCGGGATGCTCGATCGCTTCGGCTATCGCGGCCGCACCGCGCCGGTGTTCATCCAGAGCTTCGAGGTCGGCAATCTGATGGACCTGCGCGCGAAGAGCGACCTGCCGCTGATCCAGTTGATGGACGCCGGGGGCGGCCCCGCCGACCGGCCCGGCACCAGCTATGCCGCCATGACGTCGCCCGCCGGGCTTAAAATGATCGCGGCCTATGCCGACGGGATCGGTCCCAACAAGGCGCTGGTCATTCCGCGCGGCACGCTCGGCACGCTCGGCGATCCGACCAGCCTGGTGAAGGATGCCCATGCGGCGGGGCTCAAGGTTCATCCGTGGACCTTTCGCCGCGAGAATTACTTCCTGCCGCTGGGCGACAAGGGCGGGATCAATCCTGCGGGACACGGCGATCTTGCCGGCGAGATCGCCGCCTATCTCGATACGGGCATCGACGGCCTGTTCAGCGACAATCCGCGCGAAGCCGTCGCGGCGGTGAAGAAGGAACACGCGCAATGACCGAAGCATTGGGCAAGAGCGGGTTGTCGATCCGGCCTTTCGTCCTCGGCGGCAATGTCTTTGGCATGACCGCCGACCGCGCCGCCAGCTTTGCCGTCCTCGACCGGTTCGCCGAACGGGGCGGCGGGATGATCGACACCGCCGACGTCTATTCGGCGTGGGTTCCCGGCCATAAGGGCGGCGAGTCCGAAAGCATGATGGGCGCGTGGCTCAAGGAAAGCGGCGCGCGCGGCAATGTGCTGATCGCAACCAAGGTCGGCATGATGCCGGGCGGACTGAAGCCCGATCGCATCCGCGACGCGGTGCGGGGTTCGCTCGACCGCCTCGGCACCGACGTCATCGACCTCTATTTCGCGCACAAGGACGACCCCGACGTGCCGCTCGACGAGATATTGGGTGCGTTCGGCGAACTGGTCGACGCGGGCATCGTGCGCGCGATCGGGGCGTCGAACTATTCGGCGGAGCGTCTGGCGGAGGCGCTGCGCGTGGCCGACGAAAGGGGCCTGCCGCGCTTCACCGCGATGCAGCCCGAACTCAACCTGCTCGACCGCGATCAATATGAAGGCGCGCTCCAGCAGCTTTGCATCGGGGAAGGGCTGGGCGTCGTGACCTATTTCAGCCTCGCCTCGGGTTATCTGTCGGGCAAATATCGCGGCGCCGACGATCTTGGCAAAAGCCCGCGCGGCGAGCGGGTCAAACCCTATCTCGACGGCAAGGGGCCCGCACTGCTTGCGGTCATGGACCGGATCGCGGCCGAGACCGGCGCCACGCTGTCGCAAATCGCATTGGCATGGGTCGCTGCGCAGCCGGGCGTAACGGCGCCGATCGCCAGCGCGACGACGGTCGCGCAGCTCGACGAGTTGCTGGGCAGCCTCGATCTGAAGCTGGGCGACGAGCAACTCGCGGCGCTCGGCGCAGCCTGATCCGCGAACGCGGCGCTTTCGCCGCACTGCAACAAAAGGGGCTTTGGCGCTTTCGCCTTGCCATTTTAGCGGCTAAACCCTCGCGCCATGTCCACACTCCCCAAAACGCTCACCTTCGATACGTCGACCAGCCGCGCCAATCCGACGCCGCAGCCGATGAAACGCCTGACCGTGCCGCGCATTCGCCAGCGCAAGGGCGGCGAACCGCTGGTGATGCTCACCGCCTATACCGTGCGCATGGCGCAGCTGCTCGACCCGCATTGCGACATGTTGCTCGTCGGCGATTCGCTCG
>JALDYH010000072.1:0-18158 GCA_032154175.1 Sphingopyxis sp.
GGGGCGGCCGCTGCGACCACCGGCTGCACCTGCGCGGCCGCATAGGCCTGCGCCTGCGCGACCAGATCGGCGAGGGTCGCCTTGAAAGCAGTCATCGCCGCGTTCGCGATTCCCGCGGGTTGCGAGGCGATAGCACTCACAAATTCGAACAGGCGGACCAGCCCGTTGACGAAGCTTTCGACCTTGGTGCTCGCCTCGCTGACGAACTTGGGCACTTTGTCCGGGCTATCGGCAAGGTCGGTCACCGCCTCGATGATCGAACCGAGCGGGATGCAGCCGAACAGCAACGGCAATGGCAGGTCCGAAATCGATGTCGGGAAGCCCGCTCCGGAGGGCATCTTGCCCTGAATGAACTGCGCGGGGTCGCTCATCACCGGCCCCGCAAGGCGCGACAGCGCCGCGGGCTTCAGATTCGGCTGCATGAAGCCGCCCGACTTGTCGCCCTGCGACGAGAAATCGAGGTTCGGGCCGGTCCCGGGCAGCACATCGACAAACACTTCGCCGCGGTTGCCCGACGGCGCGGGATCAAAGCCGGCGCGCAGGAACTGCTGGTTGAAGACGAGCCGGTGTGCGCCCTGATTGCCCGACAGATGCGCGATCGGTCCGATTCGCGCGCTCGCCTCCTCCACGCGCGGCACCCAGATCGGCCGTGTCAGCCGGTCGCTGTTAGTGCGCAGGCTCTGGTTGCCCGCTTCGGCAAAACCGCCGAACTCCATCAGCTCGACCTGCACCGACGTGTCGCCCGATTTCAGACTGGGCGCGAGCGCGACGCGCTGCCAGTCGAGCGGCGCGCTGTTATATTCGGGCGCCGCCGCGCGGTACGCATTGGCGGCGACTACAGCGGCGCTTTCCGCCACATCATATTTCGGATCGAGCTTCTTCGTCGTCGGGTTCCGCTTGCGGGGCGCCGCCAGCGTGTTGTCGACGAAGATCATCGGCAGGTCGAACAGCACCCGCCGCCCGTCGAGGTCGGTGCCCGCACATTGGAACCGGAACGGCTTGCCGCCGACGCGCGGCCAGAACATCTGCTGGCCGTTGCCGCCGATGTCCGAATCCTCGGGCTTGTCGATATCGGGCGTCGTCTCGGTCAGCAGCTTGATGCGCGAGAAGGGAAACTGGCGCGCAAGACGGATCCCGTCGCTCGACTGCGCATTCAGGAACGAGGCCTCGTCATAGGTCCGCTCCTTCTCGCGGATGACGATGAACATGCGCTGGCGCAGATAGGCGACGTTGCCGGGTGCCTGTTCGGCGGTTGCCTTGCCATTGTGGAACTTGCGCTCGCTGACCTTGATCAGCGCGACGCGATGGCCGAACGGGAACAGGAAACCGCGATAGACGACGCGCACATAATGGTCGCGGCCCATTGTCGCGCGGTGCACCCACTCCTCGACGCTCAGCCCCGGCGGATCCCACGCGCCGCGCGAGTCGAGCCAGCCGCCGAGCGCGGTCAGCATCATCATATTGGTATCGAGCGGTTCGGGGACATAGCCTTTGACGTCGAAGTTCGATGACAGATGCGGGATCTGGTAGCGGTCGAAATTGCTGAGCGTTGTACGGAAAGGATTCTGGCTGGCGGTCGAAGGCAGCGCGTCGCTATCGGGCCAATTGCCCTGCATCGCGGGCTGCATCGCCTCGCCGCCCTCGCCCGACAGCGCCCAGATCGCGCGCGTCGTCCGCCCGGGATCGGGATAGGGCGGCTCGATCTCGGTGCCGTCAGCGCGCGGCACGACCAGCCGTGAATGCCAGAGCTCGGTTCGCCGCGTCGCCGGCGAGGTTACAAGGTCGCTCGTGTGGCGCCAGCGCCCGCCGCTATGCGGCGACAGGATCAGCCGCCAGGGCATTTCGATCGACGTGGTCGTGGCCCCGGGGGCGGCCGGCTTGGCCGGGGCGATCACGATGCCGGGATCGATAATCACGCCGCCGGGAAGCGTCGCGTCCATCGAGAACCCCGCGCCGAGCGAGAGCTGACGGGCGCGCACCGTCGCGATGTCGCCCGCGGCTCCGCCGATCCGCAAGGTGCTGGCCGCGGCGCTGGCCAACGCGGCGCGGCGCTTGGCAGGCAGGCCGCGCACAAGGTCGAGATCGAGCAATTCCTCGAAATGAAAGCGGCCGGGCTTGGCGGCACGCGGCTTGGCGTTTGCCGCGACCTTCAGCGGCAGGTCGCGGCACGCCGCGAGCACCGACGCGAGCGAATATTCGATTTCGAACCCGTTCGGTACGGTGAACACGAGGCGCGATTCATTGGCGATCCGGGCACGGACCGGCGGCGGCCGCAATTCCTCCGACTGGCTTGGGTCCGCGGTCTGTTCGAAAAACGTCTCCTCCGCGAACGACTGCGGCGGGAAATGCAAGATCAGATAGGCGCTCCCCTGCCCCGATTTTTTGAGGAGCGGAGGCTGGCCGGGCACGATGTCGAGATTGCGCGTCTCGATCCGCAAGGCGACGAGGTCTTCGGACCGGATCGCGGGCCGTCCTGGACGGCTCGCTTCGAAAAGATTGCGGATATGGTCCTGGAACCATGGAAAGGGAAAGAGTGGACCGAGTTCGATTTCGCCGAGCCAGTCGGGCTTCAGGACCGCTGCACCCGCCTTCGTCTTTGCTTTCGTCCTGGTCGTGCGCGCCTTGGCTGCCCGGTTCGAGGCAGCTCCGATACGCCGCGCTTTGCTGACATCTTTCGCCATCAGGCACGCTCCTCCCAAGTCGTCGGAAAGAAATGCGAGCCCGTTATGGTTATGGAACCAAGGGAACTTCGATCCGAAAAACTGCAAGTGAAGTGCGACGGGTTGTGGCGCGCGCGCGCCAAATATCGTTGGTTATCAGTAATTTTACCAAGTAGTTGATGTTTCGGGGGCGTTACGGGAGCGTACACCAACTCCGACTCGCGCGACCGCTGGCCGGAGGCGACGCCCGATTGCGGACAGGCACGGGGAACGCTAGCGACAAGCCATGACTCCAGTTCGCTCATGCTCGCCGGCGCTCGTCGCCGCTCTTCAATCGCTTGGCCTTGCAGCATCGCTGATCGCCGCCACGCCTACGGGCGCCGCCGAACGGGTGCTTTATGCCAATGCAACGCTTGTCGATGGCACCGGGGCCCCGGCACGCGGCAATCAGGACATTTTGGTCGATGGCGACCGGATCGTGGCGATCGGCACACACGACGCGCTGGAGACGCAAGCGCAAACGGCACGCCGGATCGACCTGTCCGGACGTTTCGTCATCCCCGGGCTGATCGACAGCCACGTCCACCTCGCCACGCCGCCGAACCGCGAGCGCGCCGAGGCGATCCTGCGCCGCCAGCTCTACGGCGGCGTCACCGCTGTGCGCGATATGGCCGACGACCTGCGCGCGGTGGGTGAGCTTTCGCGCGCATCGCTGGTCGGCGAGATTCCCGCGCCCGATATCTATTATGCCGCGTTGATGGCGGGCCCGCCCTTTTTCGAAGATCCGCGCGTCCTCGCGGTCAGCCGCGGTTTCGCGCCGGGCACCGCGCCGTGGATGCAGGCGGTCGATGCGAAAACCGACCTGCGTACCGCGGTCACGCTCGCGCGCGGCACCGCTGCCAGCGCGATCAAAATCTATGCCGACCTGCCTGCCGAACGCGTCAAGGCGATCACCGCCGAGGCGCACCGCCAGAAGCTGATGATCTGGGCGCACAGCGCGGTCTTCCCTGCCCGCCCGGCCGATGTCATCGCCGCAGGCGCCGATGTGGTCAGCCATGTCTGCTATCTGGGTTACGAGGCGCAGCCAAAGATGCTCGATGCCTATGAAGACCGCACGCCGGTCGACGAGGCACGGCTTGCGCCGACAGGCGATGATCCGGTTGTCGCGGGCCTGTACCGCGCGATGGTGAAACAGGGCACGATCCTCGACGCCACCGGCAGCCTGTTCGTCAAGTTCGAGGCGGCCCGGAAGGCCGACCCGAAAGCCAAGCCGCTTCGCTGCAGCGGCGCGCGGACGATCCGCCTGACGCAGCAGGCCTGGCGTGCGGGCTTGCCGATTTCGACCGGCACCGATTTCGTCGATCCCGCCAGCAACCCATGGCCCGAAGTCCACGCCGAGCTCCGTTATCTGGCGCACGACGTCGGCATACCGCCACTCGCCGTCATCCATTCGGCGACGCTCGTCGGCGCGCGCGCCGCGGGTCGGGACAAGGATATGGGATCGATCGAGCCGGGCAAGCTCGCGAACTTCGTCGTGCTGACGGCCGACCCTTTGGCCGACATCGACAATATCGAACGGATCGAAATGACGGTGAAGCGCGGCCGCGAATATCGGCGCGCCGACTATGTTGCCCCGACGGCAAAGGAGCTTGGAAATGACGATTGACCGGCGCACGATACTGGGGGGTGCGGCCGGGCTTGCCGCGACGTCGCTGTTGTCCGCGACGGCACGCGCGACCGGGGCGCCCGACGACCGGAAATGGATAATCGTCAATGCACTCGGCGGTCTCGCCGACCCCAATGTACAGAGCGCCGCCGATCCTTTTTCGCCGCGCGTTCTGGCCGAAGCGCATGCCTCGGGTATCACCGCGATCAACTGCACCCTCGGCTATGTCGCGGGCCCAGCCGACCCCTTTGAAAAAGCGTCGCCGACGTCGCCGAAATGGACATGCTGCTGCGCCGCTATCCGCGCGACCTCGCCAAGATATTGAGCGCCGCCGATATCCGCCGCGCCAAGACCGAAAAGAAGATCGGGATCATCTACGGTTTCCAGAACGGCGCGATGATGGGCAAGGACGCTGGCCGCGTCGACGTCTTTGCCAACATGGGCGTGCGGATTTTCCAGCTCACCTATAATCCCGCGAACCAGCTCGGCGAGGGATCGATGGCGCCGGACAATCGCGGGCTAACGCCATTCGGACGCGAGGTCATCGAACGTCTCAATGCGCAGAGGATGATCGTCGATCTGTCACATAGCGGCGAAAAGACCTGCCTCGAAGCCGCACGCGCGTCAAAGGCACCGATCTCGATCAACCACACCGGCTGCCGCGCCGTCACCGACCTGCCACGTAACAAGACCGACGCCGAATTGCGGCTCGTCGCCGAAAAAGGCGGTTTCGTCGGCATCTATTTCATGCCGTTCCTCAACATCTCGGGCCACGCACGCGCCGACGATGTTGTCCGCCATATCGATCATGCGGTGAACATCTGCGGCGAGGATCATGTCGGGATCGGCACCGACGGCACAGTGGGCCAGATCGACGATCTTCAGGCCTATGAAGCCGTGCTGGCGAAGGAGATTGCCGAGCGCCGCGCCGCGGGGATCAGTGCCGCAGGCGAACGACCCGACACCTATCCCTTCGTCGTCGACCTGCGCGGGCCCGACCAGTTCCGCAAGCTCATCGGACTGCTCGCCGCGCGCGGCTATTCGAGCCGGCGGATCGAGAAGGTCATGGGGCTCAATTTCCTTCGGCACGCCGAAAGCGTCTGGGGTGGCTGACCCGATCCGCTTCATCGATGCGGCGGAAGTCCGCGAACGGCTCGACCACCGGACCTGCATCGAGCTGATGCGCGATGCGATGATCGCGCTCGCCGGGGGGCGCAGCCGGCAATTGCTGCGGGGTATCATCGATCTGGACGGAGGCGATCTGTTCGGCGTCATGCCGGGCGCGCTCGACGGCGCGGGCTTCGGCGCAAAGATCATCAGCATCTTCCCCGCCGCCGCCGCGCACGGCAGCTCGCATCAGGGCGTCATCATCCTTTTCGATCGCACCGATGGCGCGCCGGTTTGCGTTATCGATGCGGGCGAGGTCACCGCGATCCGGACCGCAGCCGCCTCCGCGGCCGCGACCGATGCGCTCGCACGGGCCGATGCCCGCCGTCTCGCGATCTTGGGAACGGGCGAGCAGGCATGGCATCACGTCGCGGCCATCAGCCATGTCCGCCCGCTGGAAGAAGTCCGAATCTGGGGGCGCTCGCCCGAAAAGGCGAAAGAACTTGCTGATCGGATCGCCCGCGATTCCGGCCTCGCGGCGCACGCCGCGACCTCGGTCGCCGAAGCGACAAGCGGAACCGATATCATTTGCACGCTCACGGGGGCGGCCGAACCCATCCTGCTCGACGCGCAGGTTCGGGACGGAACCCATATCAACGCCGTCGGCTCGAGCCGCGCCGGTCCGTCCGAGATCGAAGAAGCGCTGGTCGCGCGCGCGCGTTTCGTGCCCGATCATCGCGAAGGCGTGCTGGCGCAGGGGGCCGAATATCTGCGCGCCAGCGCCGCCGGACTCGTCGCCGAAACGCATGTCCTGCCCGAGATCGGAAGTATATTCTCGGGTTCCGCGCAGGGGCGCCAGTCCGCGTCCGACGTCACCATCTACAAATCGCTGGGCTCGATCGTGCAGGATCTCGCCTGCGCCGGCTGGCTTTGGAAGACGTATTCCGACGGGGAATCCAGAGCGTGACCACCGCCGAAGAGGCTGCAAGCACGCCCGCGATGCGGTAAGGAAAATCATGTCTATCGAACCGACTCGCCGCAGCCTGCTGGGCGCCGCGATGATTGTCGCGGCGATTCCGCTCGTACCCGCCATGGCCAGCACGACGGCGGCACGCACGATGCCGCCTCTCAAGACCGTCCGCACCGATCTGCTCGAAATCGCTTATGCCGAATATGGCCCGGGCGCCGGACCGGTAATGCTATTGCTTCATGGCTGGCCTTACGACGTCCACGCTTTCGAGGATGTCGCCCCCGCGCTGGCGGCAAAGGGTTACCGCGTCATCGTCCCCTATCTGCGCGGCTATGGCGCAACGCGATTCCTTGCCGCAGACGCGAAGCGCAATGGCCAGCCCGCGGCGCTGGCGACCGACACGCTGGCGATGATGGATGCGCTGGGGATCCGCAGTGCGATACTGGGCGGGTTCGACTGGGGCGCACGGACCTGCGACATCATCGCGGCGCTCTGGCCCGGCCGCGTGCGCGGGCTCGTCGCGGTCAGCGGCTACCTGATCGGCAGCCAGGCGGCGGGACAGATGCCGCTTCCCCCCGAGGCCGAGCTGCAATGGTGGTACCAATATTATTTCGCGACCGAGCGCGGTCGCGCCGGCTATGCGAAGTACCGCGACGAATTCTCGAAACAGATCTGGCGGATCGCATCGCCCAAGTGGGTTTTCGACGACGCCACCTTCGACCGGTCGGCGGCGGCATTCGACAACCCCGATCATGTCGAGGTCGTCATCCACAATTATCGCTGGCGGCTGGGGCTCGCCGAAGGCGAGGCGCGATATGACGCGCTTGAGCAGCAATTGGCCAAGGCACCCGTCATCACAGTGCCGACAATCACGATGGAGGGGGATGCCAACGGCGCGCCACATCCCGACCCGGCAGCCTATGCTGCCAAGTTCACCGGTCGCTACGAGCATCGGCTGATCACCGGCGGTGTCGGACATAATCTGCCGCAGGAAGCACCGGCCGCGTTCGTCCAGGCGATGCTCGACGTGGCGCGTCCGTGACCGCGAAAACAGCCTAGCCCGCCATGGCGGACTATGTCTTCAAGCCGCACGAGCGGCCGACGCTTCCGGGGTCGCCGGCCAATCCCGATCACCCGACCTCGCGCATGGTGCGCCATTTCCTGATCGGTTGCCTGATCGGGATCACTGGCGGGCTCGGCAACGCGCTCGTCACGGTCAATCTCAACTTCGCGCAAGGGACGCTCGGGCTCAACAGCGACGAGGCCGCATGGCTGACCGCTGCCTATTTCATGACCAACGTCACGGCGAACCTGCTGCTCGTCAAATATCGCCAGCAATTCGGGCTCCAGCCGTTCATCCGCTATACGCTGGTCGCCTATGCGGTAACGACCTTGATGCACCTCTTCATCCACGATTTCTGGACCTCGGTTGCGGTGCGCGCAATGAGCGGGATCGCGGCGAGCGGTCTTTCCACCCTCACCATCCTCTATTTCTTCCAGGCTCTGCCGGCCTCGAAGCGGCTCGCCGCGGTGATGGTCGGCATCTGCATCCCGCAGGTCGCAACCCCGCTCGCACGCGTCCTGTCGCCGGGGCTGCTCATCTGGGGCGACTGGCACAATCTCTACTGGTTCGAATTCGGCCTCGCGCTCGCGACGCTCGCTGCGGTGTGGACACAGCCGCTACCGCCAAGCGATCGCGAGAAGGTGTTCGAACCGCTCGACTTCCTGACCTTCGGCCTCCTCGCGCCCGGGCTATGGCTGCTGATCGCCGTTCTCTCGCAAGGGCGGATCCAGTGGTGGATGGAGCGGCCGTGGATCGGCTGGTCGCTGGCGGCGAGCGTCGCGCTGATCGCCGCCGCCATATTGGTCGAACATCATCGCCGGAATCCGCTGATCAACACGCGCTGGCTCGGCACCCGCGAGATGCTGCGACTGATGGCCGTCGCGGCATCGGTCCGCATCCTGCTGTCCGAACAGGCGTTCGGCTCGGTCGGTTTCCTCAATACCGTGGGCATGATCAACGACCAGATGGTCACGCTCAACCTGATCGTTGTATTCGCGTCGATTGCCGGCCTTGCAACCGCGGTGCTGACCTTCCGCCCCGACAATCTGTCGCGACCGATCATCATCGCGGTCATATTGATCGTCATCGCATCCTTCATGGACGCCAATACGACCAACCTGACCCGGCCAGGCCATTTCTATCTCAGCCAGGCGCTGATCGGCTTTGCGTCGCTGCTCTTCCTCGCGCAGGCGATGGTGATCGGCATCGCGCGGACGCTCCTTGCGGGCGGGAAGAATTTCATCAGCTTCGTCGTCCTGTTCAGCATGAGCCAGAGCATCGGCGGGCTGGCGGGCGGCACCCTGCTCGGGACCTTCCAGACCGTCCGCGAGAAATATCATTCGCATGAACTGGTCCAGAACATCGTCGCGACCGACCCGGTGGTGGCGGCGCGGCTGGGTGCGGGGAGCCGCGTCGTTGCCGGGACGGTTGGCGACCCTGCGCAGCGCAGCGCGGAGGGCGCCGCGCTGCTGAGCCAGCAGGTCACCCGCGAGGCGCATATCCTTGCGTATAATGACGTATTCCTGCTGGTTGGGGTACTTGCGATCTTGACGACGATCTGGGGCTTCATGATCAGCCGGTCGATCCGGCGACGAAACGAACCGTCGCCGGTGATATTATTGGTACAGCGTCTGCAAGCTCAGGCGCAGGCGCAGCAGGGGCAATGAGATGAGCGACGAGCCAAAGGCGAACGCGCCGGAACCCGAACCGGAAACGACAGTTCCGCCACCCGAAGCTGCGCCATCGACCGACCCGCAGGTCGACGCGCCGCCGTCGGCGTGGCGGCCGCCCGACAAGACCCGCACGACCGTCTTCGCCATCGTGCTGGTGGCGCTGATTGCGATCCTTGCGATCCTCTATTCGTGGCAGCTCCCGCCTTTTTCGGGCGGGGCGGAGCGGACCGACAACGCCTATGTGCGCGGGCGCGTGACGATCATCAGCCCGCAGGTCAGCGGCTATGTCACGCGCGTCGCCGTGCAGGATTTCGCGGAGGTCAAGGCGGGCCAGATCCTCGCGACGATCGACGACCGCATCTATCGCGCGCGTGTCGCACAGGCCGAAGCCAATGTCGCCGCGCAGGAAGCATCGCTCGCCAATTCGGCGCAGGCGCAGCGCTCGCGCGAAGTCGCCACCGACAGCCAGAACGCCGGCATCGCCAATGCACAGGCGCAGTTGACGCGCGCCGAAGCCGACATGCGCCGCGCACGCACGCTCGCGGCCGACGGATCGATCTCGACCCGCGAGCTCGACCAGACGCGCGCCGCCTTGCTCGCGGCGCAGGCGTCGCTGCAACAGGCGCGCGCCAGCCGCGCGATCGGGACGCAGGACGTCCGCACGGTCGTCGTCGGGCGCGCGGGCCTCGAAGCCGCGGTCGCGTCGGCGAAAGCCCAGCTCCGCCTCGCGCAGATCGACCTCGACAACACGATCATCCGCGCGCCCGCCGACGGCCAATTGTCCGAAATCGGCGTGCGGCAGGGCGCCTATGTCACTGCCGGCACCCAATTGCTGTCGGTCGTGCCGCACAATGTCTGGGTCATCGCGAACTTCAAGGAAGCGCAGACCGGCGACATGGCGATCGGCCAGCGCGCTCGCTTCAGCGTGGACGCACTGGGGGGTACCGAGCTGACCGGGCGGATCGAGAATCTGTCGCCCGCCGCGGGATCCGAATTTGCGGTACTGAAGGCGGACAATGCCACCGGAAATTTCGTCAAGGTGGCGCAACGGATCGCGGTGCGGATCGCGATCGACCGCAATCAGCCGGCGGCGAAAAGGCTGCGTCCGGGCATGTCGGTCGAGGTCCATGTCGACACCAGCGGTGGATCGCCGCGGTGAAGACATCACACCTCGCGCTGGCGCCCGTCATGGCGACCGCCCTCGCCGCTTGCGCCGGCCCGAACGTCGCGACGACGACGGTGCCGCCCGTCACTGCTCCGGTCGCGTGGCGAACCGATGCTGGTCCCACTGCGGCGCTGCAACGCGACTGGTGGAGTTCGTTCGGCGACCCCGCGCTTACCGCGCTCGTCGACAGGGCGCTCGCGAACAACAGCGACATCGGCATTGCCGCGGCGCGGGTGCGCGAGGCGCGCGCCAACGTGGCGCTGGCGCGAGCGCAGACGTTGCCGGCAATCGACGCGACGCTCGGCGGCGGGCGGTCGCGTTCGGTGAGCGCCTTCGGCCAGCCGTCCGAGCAGAATTTCGCGCAGCCGCAGTTGCAGGTCGCCTACGAGGTCGACCTGTTCGGCCGCCTCGCCGACCAGAAATCCGCCGCCCGCGATTCATATTTTGCAAGCGAAGCCGCGCGCGACACGGTCCGGCTCTCGGTCGCCGCGACGGTCGCAGCCAACTATGTCACGCTGCGCAGCCTCGACGCGCGGCTGGAGGTCGCACGAGAAACAGTCCGCGCGCGGTCGGAATCGCTGCGGATCGCGAAATCGCGCGTCGGGTCGGGCTATTCGCCCAAGCTCGAGCTTGAACAGGCGCAGGCCGAATATGACGCGACGGCGCAGATCATACCGCAGATCGAACTGGCGACCGCACGCACCGAAGACGCGTTGAGCCTGCTCGTCGGCGACACGCCGCGGGTCGTCGACCGCGGCGAGACGCTCGACCGGCTCGCTGTGCCCGCGATTCCCGACGATCTCCCGTCCGACCTGCTGCGCCGCCGGCCTGACGTCGCACAAGCCGAATATCAGCTTGCGGCGTCGGACAAGAATCTCTCGGCGGCGCGCAAACGCTTCCTGCCGCAAGTACGCCTTACCTCGGCCGCGGGAGTTGCCTTTTCGACCTTGCTCAATGATCCGATTACCATCTGGTCAATCGGCGGCAGCATTCTTGCGCCGATTTTTCAGGGCGGTCGGCTAACCGCACAGGCCGATGTCGCCGGGGCGCAGCGCGATCAGGCCGCCTTCGCTTATCGCCGTACCGCGCTGACCGCGTTCCGCGAAGTCGAGGATGCGCTCGCCTCGGTGCAATCGATCGACCGGCAAATCCGGTTCGCCCGGTCGCAACGCGACGCATTGGCCGAGGGGCTGCGCCTCGCGACCAATCGCTACCGCGAAGGCTATTCGCCCTATCTCGAACAGCTTGATGCCCAGCGCGGCCTGCTCGGCGCAGAGCTATCCTTGATTCAGCTCCGTGCCGATGCGCTCTCCGCGCGCATCCAACTCTTCCAGGCAATGGGCGGCGGCTGGACGATGTGTGCGATGCCCGAAACACCATGCGCTCCCGCGCCGTGAGCGCCGACTCGTTTTGATTCAGAAGCCACGCTAAGGCCTACCGAACGCCAGCACGCGGGGCTGCCGCGCGCCAATCCATATCCCCACAGCCGAAAGTCGACCCCCGGCGCGACGCGGGGACGGCGCATTGTGAATCCTCGATTTTGAAACATGATTTGGTGTGAAATGCCTTGATTCATTGAGGTATCTGGTCAAATCATCCAAGCATCCCGCACAATATTTTCTATAATTGAAAATTATGTCTCCATTGGGGTTGATTTTTCCCCCTATCCCGACTTTATACAAATTCGCGAATCCGAAGGCCGTACGAGCCTCACGGTAAAACATAAGCGAATATGGGCGGCAGAATTGCCGCCCCCAGGCGAAGGGGATAGTTATGAAATTCGTTCAATCCGGCTTGTATGCGGGCACTGCGCTGTCGATGCTGGTCTGCCTGAACCCGGCCTATGCGCAGTCGGCGGACACGACGGCCGACGTAGTTTCCAACGAAGAGATCGTGGTCAGCGGATCGCGCATTCAGCGCGAGGGTTTTGACGCACCGACGCCGACGACCGTCATCGGCGAAGCCGAACTCGCGTTGGGCAACCGCCCCAGCATCGCGCAGGTCCTGAACGACGCCCCCCAATTCCGTGCCACGGTGACGCCGTCGACGACGCCTGGCAGCACGCTCAGCGGCGTTTCGACCGCCGACATGCGCGGCCTTGGCGCGGTCCGTACTCTCACCCTGCTCAATGGTCACCGCTTTGCCGGGGCCAACGACCTCAACATCGTGCCGCAAAGTCTGGTCAAACGCATCGACGTCGTTACCGGCGGCGCATCGGCGGCATGGGGCTCCGGCGCGGTCGCCGGGGTGGTCAACATCATCCTCGACGATGACTTCACCGGCTGGCGCATGGGCGTGCAGTCCGGCATATCCTCGCGCGGCGATGCGGCGCGTTATGGCGCCGATATCGCATGGGGCACCGACTTCGCCGAAGGGCGCGGTCATTTCATGGTCGCGGGCGAATATATGAACGAACGCGGCGCGCTCAGCCGCGACGACCGCCGCAATCTGGAGGCGGGCCTGTTCCAGCGCGCCGACGGCAAGCTGGAACTGGTGCGCGATCCCAATTCGACCCAGCTTTACAACGGCGGCTCGATCCTCGGCCTCACCGGCGCTCCCCGCAATCTGGTGTTCAATCCCGACGGCAACATCGGCGCCTTTCCGCTCGGTAGCGTGACGCAGGGTGTCACGACCATCGGCGGCGGCGGCCAGAATATCTTCGACTATGTCGCGGTCAGCACTCCTTATGAGCGCGTCAACCTCTTTGCCCGTGCCAGCTACGACCTCACCGATTCGCTCAAGGTCTGGGCCAATTTCAGCTATCACCGCATGTCGGCTGACTATAGCTTCTTCCCGGAAACTCCGGCTGCGGTCATCATGCCCGACAATGCCTTCCTGACCCAGGCGAACCGCGACCAGCTTGCCGCTGCGGGCGTTGCCGGTCCGTTCCTGCTCGGCCGCGTTCTGGACGATGTCGGCACCGACGGCGTGATGAAATTCAAATACAGCCGCCGGAATCTCGAGGGCGCGATCGGGCTCAACGGCACCTTCGGAGAAGGCTGGACCTACGACGCTTACTATAATCACGGCGAAATCCGGCTCAACCAAGGGCTCAACAACCAGCGGATCAAATCGCGCTTCAACAATGGCGTCGATTCAGTACTGGTGGGCAATACGCCGACCTGCCGCATCAACGCCGACGCTTCGACAGCCAACGACGATCCCAATTGCGTGCCGATCAACCTGTTCGGCAATGGCAGCATTTCCGACGCAGCGGCCGCTTGGGCGTTCGGCGGTTCGCAACTGATCTACACGATCAAGCTCGACGCGGCGGGCGCCAGCGTATCGGGCCAGCCCTTCTCGACCTGGGCCGGCCCCGTCGACATCGCGTTCGGCACCGACGTCCGCTGGGAAAAGCAGGTCACCAACTATGTCGACCCGCTCTCGCTGGCCAATGCGCTGGGCACGCTCAATTCGTCGGCGACGAACGGCAGCTTCAACGTCAAGGAAGCCTTCGCCGAAGTGAACGTGCCGCTGCTCGACATCACCGACACGTTGAAGCTCGAAATCAACGGCGCCGCACGCTATTCGGACTATAGCACCAGCGGCGGAATCTGGTCGTGGAAGACCGGCGGCACCCTGCGCGTCGTCAACGACCTGCTTCTGCGCGCCGTCTATTCGCGCGATATCCGCTCGCCCAGCATCAACGAATATTTCCTTACCCGCTCGACCAATATCGGCACTGTCTTCGATCCATTCCGGGGTCAGGACGGCACGGTCCAGAATAACGTGGTCGTCTACGGCGGCGGCAACGTCAATCTGACGCCTGAAATTTCGCATACGTTGACACTCGGCGGATCCTACTCGCCGTCCTTTGCCTCCGGCCTGCGTCTGTCGGTCGACTATTATGATATCGACATCGACAATGTGATCACCACGGTCACCGCGAACGACCTGCTGATGCAGTGCTTCAATGCTGCTCCGGGCGATCCGACCTGCAACGGCATCGTGGCCCGCGAAGCCGACGGCTCCATCGGATCGATCACGAACATTTATCGCAACCTGGCCAATTACCGCACACAGGGCCTCGACATCGAAGCGTCGTACCGCATGCCATTGGGCGACGGGACCCTGTCGTTCCGTGCGCTGGCCAACCATGTTTTCAACCTGAAGATCAACGGCAACGACGTTTCGGGGTTCGTCGGCGGCGACACCGCCTTCTCGACCCCCAAATGGCGCGGGACGGGCACGATCGCGTTTGATAACGACAGCTTCGGCGCCAATCTGCGCGTCCGCTACGTCGATGGCGGCCTCGACCGTCCCCTGCCGATCGTGAACGGGGTCCCGGTGGAGATCGTGAACAACAAGGTAGGCAGCCGCACGTACGTCGATCTCGGCGTGCAGTTCAAAGCCGGGCCGTTCACGCTGTTCGGCAACGTCAACAACCTCTTCGACCGCGACCCGCCGATCACGCCCTATACCAGCCCCAATTATGACGTGATGGGCCGCTATATTTCGGGCGGCGTGAAACTGAGCTTCTAGGTCTTTGGACCCAGCTAGTCCCGGGGGCGGCGGTATCGATGATGCCGCCGCCTTCTTGTTTGAAGACGGGAGAGGCTGCTTTGCGATGAGACGGCATTCGTCGACCTTTGAAGGTCGGGTTCGGGGTGGAAAGTGGACATTAGGAATTGTCGGGTACCGGGGTCGCATGGACGAACATGGATCCGAGTAGGCGCAACCTGTTGATCGGTGGCACCATCCTTGGTGCATTGGCCATTGGTGGACTGCTGCCCTCCGTCTGCGCCATGCGCCAGATCGCTAGAAAGTCGGCGAAATCGATGAGCAGCGTTCCCAAGCGTCCAAAAGGCGAAGCGAAGCCGATGCTGCAAGAAGACATTACGCCGGTCCTCGCACGGCTGGACTCCTGGTATGCTGCCAATCTGGCAGCGGACAAATATGTGTTCAATCCGCCTGCGACGGACGAGCAGATCGATGCATTTGAGCACCTGGTCGGCTTCAAGATGCCGCGCTCCTACCGCCAACTGTACAGGTGGCATAATGGCGAGAACGACGACCGCTGGGGTCACATCTACGGACTTCCGTTACTTCCGCTGGAACACGCGGCAGCCGATTGGAAAACTTGGACCAGGACATTGGCCGAATTTGGCGGCAACCGTTACGCTATCCCCGGAGGAGCTTGGCCTGAAGGCGCCGTGGACCCGGCCTACACGAATCCCGCTTGGATACCGCTGACCAACGATGGCTCAAGCGGTCATATCGGTCTCGACTTTGACCCATGGCCCGGCGGCCGAATTGGCCAAGTGATCCTCTTCGGGCGCGATGAGGATGTGAAGGTGGTGCTCGCGGAGTCTCTTGGTCAGTTTCTAGGGTGGGTCGCAGGACTGCTGGAGAGCGGCAATTTCAGATTGAAGGCGGCGGCGGACGAGGTTGTGCTGCGGCAGTTTCGATTGAAGGAACCGCAATCAGACCACTTCCACGAAGGCGCTCGGATACTCCTGGGCGCACCCGGTCAGTTTTTATGAAATGGGCTTAGGGTCAATGTCCGCAATCGGTCGTTAGCTGCCGTGCTCTCACCTGCGCTTCGGGACGGTCGTGCTCGGCTCAAATGTCACGGTTATTTGCGTGAGGGAGAAGCCACGCGTCTGAACTTCTTTCAAAACTCGCTCATCTATACCGCGATTGGTCTTCAGTTCGCGAAACGGCACGGATTTTCGAAACCTCCATGGGCCATGCTCACTAGGGAGGTTCGCGCCAGCTTCGTCGATCGTCGTTGCCCAGAAGTCGTTGTCACCTTCGAAGAAATGGAGCTTCATTGTGGCCTCATCGGCGCCATGGGTTTGAGCTTTGATTTCATTTGGCGGCGCACAGGCGGCCAGAAGGCAAAGAGCCGTTAGTCCAAATATTATCCGCCTCCGCATTTACGTCGTGTCGCATCATCTCTGAACGACTGCAACCGGTCGTTAGCCGCCAGCCTGGCGGATCGACGGGAACCGGGGTGGAAGCGGACACCGGGCCGGGATGCTGCGAAGCTGGGATGGGCTCAGTCGGTTGCTGCTTCGACGGAAGTTTCCCATCCGTCATATTTTACCTTGTAGTGAGCTTCCATCCTCAGCGTGTCTTGGCGAAGTCGAGCCAAATCCTCGGGCGTGGTCGATTGCTCTCGTTCAAGCCAAAGATAGAGTTTGCCGTCGGCGTCACTTACATCAACCAATCGCCAACCTAAGGAAATGGCATCCCCTTTAAGCCGATTGATGGGTGCATCTTCCCCAGCGAAATACACGCTGACTGTTCGAACGATTTTGGGGACGTCCCCAGCGTCCCTCAGGGCGCTGACGATTTCAGCGTCAGACATCTCCTCTTTTGCAAGACGCTCTGCCGCAATCGGAACTTGATTCAAGCCCATTGAGAGGATTCCTGCGGCGGCAATTATCGATAACATTTAGCTTGTTTGCCACTGTCCGCCAATGTCTGCAATCGACCGATTGCGGACATTGACCGTACTGCATACTTCGGCGACTGTGACGTATGTTCTGGTTGAAAGCCTACAATCGGCGTGAAAGCCTTTCGGACGCTCAGTTGGAGTGGCTGTTGTCGGAATTGAAGGACCAAGTGGAGCGGTATCGCGTCGCAATCCGCAACTATCCTCCAGACCGGATGGAGCAGCATGGACAACCGTTTCTCGACGACCTCGAAGAACGGGTGACGGAGGTGACACGGCTAATAAACGATAGAGCCACACCAAATAACTGATGTCCGCTTCCCACCCCAAAACTGCCGTTCTTTGCCTTCGGAAGGATTTCAAATGGCAAGTTCCAGCGAGTTATAACAAAGGTGTGCCCGGGAACCCCTTTGTTATAACTCGGTCGGCGCCCAGTTGCGCGTTGTCGTTCACGAAGTCGAGAATGCCCATGAGCGAGCCATGCAGTGTGGCATAGACCCCGCCGCGCTTCTCGCCGGGATGCAGCACGATCTTGCCGACGAGCGAGCGGATGTCGGCTGACGCATCGAGCCTTGCTTGCGGGTCGTGGAGGGTTTCGGTGAGCGTTGCGACCTTGCGCTTGTAGATTTCGGCGATGCCGGGGTGCACGTCGGGAACGCCGATCAAAACCGCAACGAGATCGATAGGCGACCGGCAATCGACCAGTGCTGCAAAGCGATCTATTTCTTGCCGCGCGGCCGTCCCCCGCGACCGCTCGTCCCGAGGCCGATTTCCTTGGCAAGTGCACGGCGCTTTTCGGCGTAGTTGGGCGCGACCATCGGATAATCCTTCGGCAGGTTCCACTTCGCGCGATAGTCCTCGGGCGTCATGCCGTAGTGCGTCATCAAATGACGCCGGAGCATCTTGAGCTTCTTCCCGTCTTCGAGACAGACGATGTAGTCGGGCTTCACCGATGAACGGATCGACACCGCCGGCTCCTGCTTCACCTCCGGTTCTTCGGCATTGCCGAGACCAGCAAGTGCTTCGTGCACCGAGCGAATGACCAGCGGAATATCGGATATGGCGACGTTGTTGTTGCTGACATGCGCGGCAACAATATCGGCGGTCAGCGTGACCAGCGTTTCAGAATCGTCCATGTCAAACTCCCTCATCATGCGGGTCCGGAAAAGCAATTTCCATGTCCGGCGGCATGCACGCATATGGCCGTTGCTTCAAGAACGGCGATTGCAAAGCCCGCGCAGGGAACCCGCGCGGCGATGGCGCGTTGCGTCCAGCGATCACACCCCGGTTTTCTGCGTGATCACTTACCCAAACTCGCCCCGCCGACCGGCGGGGCGTTTTACGAAGCGGCAGCGCAGCACAAGATGATCTCGCTCCATCCCCCCGCGAGCGAGGTCGAAGGGTCCTGTCAGGGGGCGGGACCCTTCATTTCTTCCGCAAGGGAGGGCGGGGGG